>PLLX01000172.1 GCA_003141415.1 Bacteroidales bacterium | reverse complement strand
TTACCTGATTGGGCTGAATGATCGTAAGCATCCGGCGTAGTACATCTTTTTACAGTTGTCGCGGCTGATTATTTTTAAGCCAAAACATATAAAGATGATAAACGAATCAAAAATTCTGGAGCTGATCAAAAGACAAAAGGAGACAGGTCTTAACATATCCGCGTTTTGCGCCAACGAAGGCATTCCCAAATCCTCCTACTACTATTGGAGAAAAAAGCTCGACAGAAAACCAGGCAAGCGGTTTATCCCGTTACTGGTTAATTCCACACAAACACAAATGAGCGGACCTTCAAGATACATTCAGGAGCAACAAGAGCCTCACAACTCATGCGAGGCTTTCCCAATGGAAATCAGTTATCCCAACGGGACTACTCTGAGAATAAAGCATACCCTTGATCTGGCCGGATTGCGTTCACTTGTTTTACTGGTAGACTGATATTATGTTCCATCTTCATGGCTCACTCAAGTATTATCTATATCCTCATCCGGTAGATATGCGAAAAAGTTTTTACACTCTTAGTGGTGTTGTAAATTCCTTCATGAACCAGAATGTCCATGACGGAGGAGTTTTCATTTTCATGAACCGCCACCAGAATGTGATGAAGATCCTGCACATGGAATATGCAGGGCTTGTAATCTATCATAAGAAATTAGAATCAGGCCGGTTTAAACTGCCGGCTTTTGATGAAAATACCGCTTCGATAACCATAAACTGGCAGGATTTAATGGCTATGGTGCAAAGTGTACGAATAAGGAGTGCAGAGCCGCGTAAAATTGTTAATAAAAATCTGTTATTCAGTTAGTTATTAACATTTTTTAGTTTGGAGGTTCGTTTTGTTATCTTTAACACAGGCAAAAACGAAAAAAGAACTGTGGATAACTTAGCTGATAAAGATGCATTTGTAGAGACCCTTCTTCAGGAGCGCGACGAGCTTTATCAGGAACTATCAAAATTGCGTCAGATTGATGGTGGAGCATTGGCTCAGGCAGAAAAGAAGATTGCACAGTTCCAGAAAGCTATAGAAGAGAAAGACCGTTTAATAAAAAAGTTAACCGACCAGTTGGCCTGACTCAGGCGTAAGTTCTGGAAAGCATCTAGTGTCATGTCAATTCAATATTGTCGGGTATAATCTTTTTAGTTTTATTCTTGCATCCTGAGTTGTAAACTGCCAATTGATTACTGCCTTTTTATTATTTCGATGAATTTCCCAGGCCTTTACTTCCTCTTTCATTATTTTCATACTGTCTATTCTTCTGTTTAAACATTGCCCCATCAATACATTCAATTCTATTTCTGCCATATTCAACCAACTGCCATGCCTTGGGGTAAATACAAATTCAAATCTATCCCATAACCTTTTTGCTTCTTTTGGCTTAAAGGTTTCGTATAATGCCGATGGTTTATGCGTAGACAGGTTATCCATTACCAAAATTATTTTCTCCGCATTCTTATACCACTCGTCTGATATTTTTTTTATGAATACTGCCCAATCTATTTTTGTTTTTCTTTCTGTAACTTCCACATGACGTTTTCCTTTTAATGGTTCTGATGCAATAAAAATATTGGCAACTCCGCATCTCTCATATTCAAAATCTACTTTTGCATCGCTGCCGGGTTTCATTGGGATCGGTATTTTCGTTTCTTTAATCATTTGTTTGGGCGATTCATCCATACAAACTATTGGAAAATGTTTATCATAAGGGCGTTTGTAAACATCTAAAACTTGTTCCATTTGTGCTACAAATTGACTGTTCTGTGTCGGTGGTATTACCCAGCTTACCACTTTCCAGGGTTTCAACTCGTTTTTTTTAAAACCTTGCGGATGGTTTCGTAAGATATACTTTCAGCATATTTTAATTCTACCGCTTTATCTGCCAACATTCTTAAAGACCATCTACTAAATCCCTTTGGCGCTTTGCTACAACTCAGTGCAATTAAATGAGCTTCTAAATCCCCATCAACCTTTCTTTCTTTTGGTCGCTCACTTGGTTTCCTCTCTAAACAGGCTTCAAAACACTCTTCAACAAATCGTTGCTTCACTCTGTCTATCATCCGCATATTTACTTTCAAAACTTTTGAAATCTGCTGACCAATAATTTTATCACCGTATTTCCCTTTATCACAGTTTAATAAAATGTATGCCGTCCGGTAGAGTTGCGAACTATGTACTCCTTTTGAAATAATAGCAATAAGTTGCTCATGTTCTGTTTTGCTTAATGTGATTTTGTACTTTATCATAGTTTTTTTGACGAAACGGGATTGACGGTATCCTGTCAAAATCAGGTGGCAATTCGCCGGTTCTTTTAAGCCAATCCTGGAACGTCTCATCAAGGAAAGAGACTCGGCCATTGATTGTATGATCTGGGGGCAGCAGGCTAAGTAATTTTTCCAGTGCAGCTTTTTGCTTAAGAGTATCTGTACTCGTCAGAATGTTTGTCTGCAGAGATGAATAGACTCTTTTTTGATTACAAGATGACAAACTAAAGAGGCAAATAGTTAAGATCAAACTGTTTCTTATAACGTAATAAATCTTCCTATTCATCAGTCAAAAGTTTAGGGCACCTTTAAAATCTAAAAATATTTAATGATAATTACAAGTTTATGTTATTAACAATAAGGTATTTATATTAACAAAAGGTTTTCTTAAGATGCCCTTAATCTAAAATAATTTCTTCGGTGCAGACCATGAATAAGCTTTATTAAGACCTACAAAGGGTATGCTGTCATAATCATAAGAAGGGGTCTTACCGTAAAAAACCTTATCGGCAAAATCTAAAAGAGCAATCCATTTGTCAATATTATGGTCATGGCCGGTATTAGCGTAAAAGATCCCCATTTTATCCTGTACTCCGAGAGCAACAAAGACTTCCCTGGCAGCAAGATGCGCTTGTGCTGTACCGCGTGGATTAGCCCATGTATCCTTGAGGCCGTTTGTGCTGAGATATGCTCTGGGTGCAACCAAAGCAATAAGACTATGCTGGTCCATAGGTAATTTGTCCCTGTTTATTCCCAAGAAATTTTGAAAATTTGAACAAAACCAATAGGGAAATACAGTTGCAATATCATCAATAGTTTCACCGCCGGTGTCAACAAATCTCAGAGGACCGGAGCCGCAAGTCCCGGAACAATTAGGTGCAACAAGTGCAATCCTATCATCAAATGCACCAGCAAGTAATGCTGTTTTGCCTCCCCGTGACCATCCTGTAACGCCAATCTTCGTTTTGTCAATTATATTTAGAGTTAAAAGATAATCTACTGTCCGGTGGAAACCCCATGCCCAGTTAAGAATTGCACCAAAGTCAAAATTCTGGTTAAGTTGATTCCCCTCCTTTACCCTTGTGTTTTCGTCAGGAGCAAACTTTGTGCGATCAAACTCAGCAATAATATAACCCCGTTTAACAAGTGAGAGCAAACCTTCTGCTGTGAGTCTCTTTTGCAAAGATTCAAAGCAAAGGTCGCCGTCAATAATTACAGGAAAAGATCCTTGCCCTTTCCCGGGTATAAAAAGATTTAGTGTAAATGATATTCTGCCTTCTGTTCCAGTTTTTAACTGTACTACCCTTCTTATCATTCTATCCTTACCATACTCTATAATTGTATCAGGAGAAACACTCACCACACTTACAGGGGAAGTGGGCGCAAAATGGCCATATTCATAAAATTGAAATTTCTCTTTGAGCTCATCGCGGCGTTTCATCCAATCGCTGAGATTGCTCACCCTTGAACCATTATTCATAAGAAAAGGATCGGGAATGTCAGTAATATAAGGAAGTTCGTTTATCCAGTTCAGCTTATTCTGTCCCGAAACATTCAAAAAAAAGAATATAGCAACCATCCATAAAATTTGTTTTTTCATTGTGTTTATTGTTTTTTTGAATAAATAAAATTTAGTCGATTATATCGATAAATATTTAATTTGAATTCTTAGATCCGGAAATATTCCGATGTATGAGCAAAAGCTATTCAATTGCAGCCAAATTAGTTTAACTCCGCGATTTGAATCTTCTGTGTGCCATTGCTCTTGGGGTATTTGCCCCTCTACTGGCTGATTTTTAAGCTATGGGGGCATATACAAAATAATAGGGTGAAAGTACAAGTTTGTCAGGAACTTCATTTACAACAAGGTAGATTTAAAATTTCAGAAACTCAATGTTCGGATTATCTGATGTAAAACCTCATCGAGGATTATTTAATTTCTCACTATTAATATGTCCAAAATATTCGACGAAGTCTTTATAATTTATTATTTTATTAACATATTTCATTACCAGGATTAAAGTGCATTTTAAATTAGTTTAGCAAAATTGAATTCACTTTTATTCTACCAAAAACTAATATTTATTTTCTATGGTTTTGTTATTCTGCCCATTTTGACCAGTTCTTACCCATAATATTGTTCAGCCAAGTCCTGCCTTTTTCATTATTGTAGTAAGATCGTATTCTGCTTTGCGGGCTTTACGTGTCAACAGCAGGTTAGCTTCTTTGTCACCAACGAACTGTTCTTTCTTAGCATCCCAGGTAAGTTTACGGTCCAGTTTCATTGCTATCCATGCTATTGCACAGGCTTCAAGACTGCGTGCTGATTGATCGACTGGAGCTATAGGATCTTTACGGCTTATAATACTATCGAGCCAGTTCCGATAATGGTCAGCACTTGGCATCCATATTTTGCCCTCCGGCCCTACTCTTGGATAGAGAATTTTGTTGTTACTGGCATAAATAGGACCTTTCTTATCATCAACTGTGGAGACTGGGTCACTTTTGGTTACCCTCTCGCTGCCTCTGGTGCAAAATACCATCCCCTCTGATCCTTCAAACTGAATACCATCTTTAAAAGTATTATCAAGAATCACCTGAATATTACCCAGATACATCATCTCTACATGGTAAGTAGTATGAACTGTCCACACATCGTCTTTCATAAAGTCAGTTTTCGCCACTATAGACAATGGTCCGCTGAGCTCCATCCCCATAGCCCAATGAGCTATATCAATATGATGTGCACCCCAGTTGGTAATCATCCCAAGACCAAAGTCTTCCGTTGTTATCCAGCCTGGTCTCCCGTCTATACTGTCCTGTGGATGAACCCTTAATTCCATATAGGGTTGCTCAGGTGCTGCTGCGAGCCAGCGTTCATAATCGAAGTTTGGTGGTGGAGTCTGAGGAGATGGTTTAACTCCTTTAGGGCTGTCCATTCCAAAGCCGATTTTTACCGTGTGAAGATTTCCTATACGACCATTACGTACCGCTTCGCTGGCAATACGAAATGTATCCCACGGTTTTTCGGAACGCTGTTGACTTCCTGTCTGAAGAATTTTCTTTCTGGCTCTTACAGCGGTCCTCAAAGCTATTGCCTCTGCTATGGAATATGTTAATGGTTTTTGAACATACACATCTTTACCGGCAAGTACCGCCTGAACAGCAACAAATGCATGCTGATGGTCAGGAACACTAACGATTACAGCGTCAATATCGGGACGGGCAAGTACCTCATAGAAATCATGATAAGCTTTAACTTCAACATTTGTTTCCCCTTTGTTTTTATAGAACTCCACGACTTTGTTTTTTGCTATTTCAAGCCTTCGGGAGTCCAGGTCACAAACCGCGACCATTCTGCAAAGATCTGTATGTATCATTGTTCCCATATAGTCAACAGTTCCTTCTCGGCCACAACCGATTTGCGCAAATTGAATGAGTTTATTTGGTGAACCGCCGACAAATTCAGAACGTCTTAGTATTTCAGGAAGAGTAATAAGACCTACCCCGGTTAAAAGGGATTTTTTCAAGAAGTCACGACGTGTATTGCTTCTCATATTATGTCAATTATGGATAACAAATATTTCAATAATAAAAATGTAAATATAACATTTCAGATGGATTTGCTTATATAATGACAAAATATAATAATTGATCATCATGGTTAATTTAAAAATTCTGAAAAATGTGTTTTGTACTGTCAGTTATTTCATGAAAATAAATTAAGTTAAAGAGTTTATTTTTATTTTTTTCTGGAGTAACTTCATTCTTTTATTTTCTAATTAAGTATCAATCTTCAAATCTCTTAAAAATTATTGAATATGGAAATTCCAACAATTTCGAGACGCAAATTTCTGGGTACTGTAGCAACCGCAGCAGCATTTTCAGTTGTCCCTTTTAGTTATTCAGGCTCAAGCAGAATTCAAAGTAAAAAGTTCAATTCCAAAGTTGGAGGGGTTCAGCTGGGTTGTACTACATATAGCTATCTCAACATTCCGCATAGTCCAGACGAATGTCTTGGCTACATCTTACAGGCCGGAATCAATGCGATTGAGATGAGAAGTGTGCTTGAAGAAAATCTGGGTATTCCTCAAGAGCCCCCAAGATTGTCGCACGATGCAGACGAAAATACGAAAGCCCAATATGCTAAGACCCTTGCTGGACTAAAGGAAAAACAGCGTAAATGGCGTTTATCATTACCACTTTGGAAATATACAGATATTCGGAAGAAGTATAATGATGCAGGTGTAGATATTCATATTGCCAAATTTGATACCGCAGGCTGGTCTGATGAAGAGATTGACTATGCATATAACTCAGCTATGGTTTTGGGCGCCTATGGTATAACAGATGAATGCAGTGAAGCAGCTTGTAAACGTCTTGGCAAATTTGCTGAAAAGCATAAGAGCTTGGCAATTTATCATACGCATGCACAGTTTGCGGAACCGGGCTTTGACATCGAAAAGTTGCTTGCTTATTCACCTGCCAACAGGCTCAATCTTGATGCAGGACACTATTTCGGGGCAACAGGTCTGCATCCCAACAAGATAATAGAAAAATATCACAAGCTTATCCCCATGATTCACATGAAGGATAAAACAGGACCCAAAAGCAACCCTCCCAACACTAATATGCCATTTGGAAAGGGCGAAACTCCGATTGCAGATATCCTTCTTTTAATTAAGAAGGAGAAATGGCCAATCGATGTTTTTGTTGAATTAGAATACAAGATTCCAGAGGGTTCTGACCCTGCTAAAGAAGTCATTAAATGTATAGAATATATGAGAAACATCCTTGAGTAACTATACAATCATAATTTAAATCAGAATTTAAATTAACTTAATTCCGCTACTATGAAAACAATGGTTAGGTGTAAATTTATTAAAAGATCTGGGTTAACAGCAGGGGGTCAATGGTCACTCCGGCATACCATAATAATTTGATCTCGAACCAGCCCCAACGAGAGGTTGAACATACAATTGTGGGTAGCGGGGAAAGGGAATGGTTAACAGGAATAATAAACGGTATGGGTAGAGTGCACATCAATACTTTCCTACAATTTCCAAACGTCATAATTCAAACAATACGACTACCGGTAATAATTAACAACTTTATAATGAAGCTTCGAATCCCATGGAAGTTGGAATACCTCTGCGTTACCATGGATCGTGACCTCGTCCTGAAATAGGCTTGCTGCTAATGCTCACATTGACCTTGCCGTTTGGAACTTAGGTATCCTAGAGTCACACTTCTTGTCTACTAGAGCACAAGATTTTTTTTTGAGTGCCAAATCTATAAAAATGGATGTATATTATATTAATGAAGTTCCAGGTCTTGGAGTGAATATGGCAGGAACCGAAATGGGGGAAAGACATATCTTAATGAAAAAAACTTACTTTAATTATGTGCGTATTGTCATGTTTAATGATCAACGCTGTAGCACAGAAGAAATTTCTAGAAACGGAAATTACAAATGGATTAATTAGCGTCCATTTTTACCTGCCGGATTCTAATAAGGGATACTATCGGGCAACAAGGTTCGATTGGTCGGGTCTCATTACTAGCCTTAAATATAATGGGCATGATTTTTATGGACAATGGTATGAAACATACAGTCCTACAACTCATGATGCAGTTATGGGCCCAGTAGAAGAGTTTTCTCCTGTAGGCTACAATGAAGCAAAGGTCGGAGGGAGTTTTATTAAAATTGGTGTAGGCGCCCTTTCTAAACTTGATGATTCCGCATATTCGAGTTATATGTTGTACCAAATTCTAAACCCTGGTAAGTGGAAAGTCAAGAAAAAGTCTGATCAGATTCAATTTGTTCATGAATTGAATGATGTAGAATATTCATATGAATATAAGAAAACAATAAAATTGACAAATGGGAAACCGGGATTGGTTCTATCACATTCTTTGAAAAATACGGGACAGCGAACAATTGGTATAAACGGTATTATGAGGTTGGGTATGACGACCTAGCCACAAAAGCCGAAGGTCGTCAACAGATATGTAATATGATACCACCTGTACAGCAGACCCATGTAATAGCAGAAGCTTTGGAGCAAGAAGAACTCTCATCCAGAGAACTTGTCTTCCACATTGTTGACAACCACAAATGGTATATCTTTGAGACCAGCGTCTACTGCATTTTAAAAGGAGCTGGATTGATCACTTCTCCGGTTCACAATGTTCTCAATGCAGATGATGAATTTGAGAAAAAGACAAAGCGTATTAATGAAATGTGTCAGACCGATTTTACCTGTTTCAAAATAATTGGACGGGGATGGTAATTTTTATCTACAATTCTTGATGAGTGGTCACGTTTCATTATTGCCTGGGATCTTCGGCCTCAAATTACATCCAAGGACTTAATACTATCAGTGGAGAAAGCCTTGATTTTACAGAATTTACAAAAGATGATTCATCACCCTTACCCTCGGATGATACCTAATGTTATCTCTCCGGGGAAATCAAAGGCTTCCTGTCTGGAGAAGGTATCAAATCAATTATCAGCAAGCCCTGCCATCCTCAGACCCAAGGTAAAATCGAACGATATCAAAGGATATGGAAAAATGTTGTCAGTCTCGACAATTACTAGTATCCCGAAGACCTTATTTAAACTATCGTGGAGTGCGTTGAACACTATAACAATGAGAGATATCATGAATCCCTTGATGATCTTACACCATCTTATATTTACTTCGTACGAGACAAGGGTATACTTAAAGAAAGAAGCGGAATCAAAGAGAAAATCTAAAAGAAAGACAAAGAAATTATATTATTAGAAAACTTGAAATGAATTATGAAATAATTTTAAATATCTTTACACAACCATACCTTAACTTATGATATCAAATGGTGCACTTTGATTTGAAGAATGATAATGAGTTTTTCAATATTATCCGCAAAGAAGTAAAAGAGGTAAGGGTCGATACGACAGTTCAGGAGAAGAACATCACCTTCCCCATAGACCGGAAGCTTACGGGAAAAGTGATAGAACATTGTAAAAGGATTGCAAAGAAAGAGGATATAAAGCTTAAACGGACCTATACTTTTGAAATCCGGAAATTAAAGCAACAGCTTCGCTTTGCGAGGAAACCAAAGAACATGAAGAAACACATCAAGGCCCAGAAAAGCTTCATCGGATAGCATTCAAAATTTATCAGGATCTGGTTAATCAGCTTAATCCGATACCGAAGTCATACATGGAGGAATTTGATGTTTTATACAGGGTACTGACACAGCAGAAAGAAGACAAGAATAAGGTATACAGCATACATGAGCCGGAAGTACTTTGTATATCAAAAGGGAAAGAGCATAAACAGTATGAGTTTGGGAATAAGAGCTCATTCACATATACCAGGGGATCAGGGATTATTGTTGGAGCAATGGCAATTGATGGAAATGCATACGATGGACATACTTTAGAACCGCAATTGGAACAGGTAAGGGAACTTACAGGAGGTAAAATCAAGAAAGCGATCGTTGACAAGGGTTATAAAGTCAAAGTAGGAATACTGGGTGTGGATATAGTAATGCCAAAGATGCTCAAGGGAGAAAATTACTATTTGAAAAAGAAACGTGAAGAGAGATGCCGGTCAAGGGCTGGAATAGAGGGACTTATATCACACCTGAAATATGATCACAGAATGATAAGAAATTACCTCAGTGGCACTGCAGGAGATAAGATTAATACATTACTGGCAGCTACAGCATATAATATGAGGAAATGGATGAGGTTAAAGAAAGACGAAATACTCAACTTAATTTTTCGCTGGATTTACCAGACACTTATTTTGTCTCCGGTAAATATCCAACGCTAATGAAGTAATGAAAAACACGTATTAATAAGGATCAACTAAAGTAGTCAAGTACAGATAAATGGGCAGTGTTTGTCGTATCACAGTAATATGATACAGGTGGTATTGTAAAAACTATGACAGTCAGACTGTCTAATAACTAAAATTAAGTCTCCCAGAATCGATTATTTGATGAATTGTTCGGATAGGTACCCAAGGATAAGAAGCGTTCAACTTAGTTATTAGACAGACTCGCGTTGTGTAGGAAGAGAAAACGCAAAGAGCGCAAAGCAGTCTATACATGGTTTCTTTCCTACCTTTGAAATTAATGGATTTCGACTTTAAACGGCTCAAATTAAAGGGTGTGTACAGAAGTCGATTATTGGAAATTTTTAGAAAAATGAGAAGAATATTTTTATTTCTATTTTCTGTAATGATTTTAACTTCTTGTGGAATAAGTGGCTCCAGACAACAGATTACCAAATCAGAAGTTAAAATGGAAAAGACCTATCAGGTAAAATTAATCACAGTTGATCCAGGACATTTTCATGCTGCGCTCGTCCAGAAGATTATGTATGATAAGGTTTCTCCTGATGTTCATGTATATGCTCCTGAAGGAACTGATTACCTACAGCATCTCGACAGGATAAAGTCGTACAACAGCCGACCTGAAAATCCAACTTCATGGAATGAGATAGTTTATACTGGTCCTGATTTCTTTGAAAAAATGTTGGCTGAGAAAGCAGGAAATGTTGTGGTTTTATCAGGGAATAATAGGAAAAAAGCCGAATATATAACGAAATCGGTCAATGCGGGTCTGAATGTTCTGGCAGATAAGCCTATGATAATCAGTCCTGACGATTTTCCCACGTTGGAAGCTTCTTTTAAAACAGCAAGAGAGAAAGGAGTTCTCTTATACGATATCATGACTGAGAGGTATGAGGTGACCACAATCCTCCAGAAACTTCTGTCTGAAAATACTAAAGTTTTCGGCACTTTAACTGCAGGATCTAAAGAAGAACCTGCTGTAACCAAAATAAGTATACATCATTTTGCAAAGATTATATCAGGTACTACATTGCTTCGCCCAGCCTGGTATTTTGATGTTCAGCAGCAGGGAGAAGGAATAGTTGATGTGACGACACACCTTGTTGACCTTGTCCAGTGGGAATGTTTCCCCGGGCAGATTCTGCATCCGTCAGATATAACTATGTTAAGCGCCAGGAGATGGTCTACATCTATTTCCATGGAAGAGTTCAAAAATGTTACGGGACTAGATGACGTTCCGGAGTATCTTAAGAAAGATGTAAAAGACGGTAAGCTGAATGTTTTTGCAAACGGTGAAATGGTATACCAGATTAAAGGGATTTTTGCAAAGATTTCAGTTGAGTGGAAATATCAGGCTCCCCCCGGAGGAGGCGATACTCATTATTCGGTAATGCATGGAACAAAATGTGATCTTATCATAAAGCAGGGTGCTGAGGAAAAATTTGTGCCCACATTATATATCGATCATATTAAAGGTTTATCTATCAAGGACTTCTCTTCAGAATTACAGGAAGTATTTAAGACACTCCCTTATGACAGTCTTCGGATAGAGGCTGTAAATTCCGGTGCTCTCAGGATAAATATTCCTGAAAAGTACAGGGTGAGTCACGAAGAGCATTTCGGCCAGGTTACCGCAAAATTTCTTGAATATCTTAAGGCAGGTAAATTACCGGAATGGGAAGTACCTGGGATGATGACTAAATACTATACCACGACAACCGCCTTAAAGCTTGCCAAGGAAAGTATAAAATAGCCTCAGCATTTAGATACTTAGCGAATGGATTATAAACTTCTCCATGCTTTAGGCTTCTGACATATTTTACAAGTGTCTCGTCCAAGAAAAACCTTACATCTTTTTGCTCCGGTCTTAGGCGGTCATTTTGACCATTTTTTCCACCAATAGGTCACATCAGCAATAGCTTGTGGATGCCGAATTTTTTCATAGATTCCAACGAACATCTGGTTCTCTTTTTTAGGCACATATGTATCCATTGCTACTTTAGATACCTTATTGACAATTACAGTAGCGAATGCTCCTAACAATAATCCGATGGAAACACTTGTTATCCATCCTAAGACTCCATCTACAATATGTACTTTTATTCCTATATTCTCAGCATTTGTTATTGTTTACTAATGTCTCACTTTTTATTGATCTTATCCAGCGGTTCAAATTTAAATTAATTGAAAATATCTCAGCTTACTTTTTAAACGATGGAAAGACACTTTTATTTTGTAGTCAATTTTCAAATTAATTTTAATACACTGATATATTATATAAATATAATTACTAATATTGCATAGTACTACCCAGAAGTATTAATGAAAAATAGTATTAATATTCAGTTTGAAGATAATAAGGTGACTCCGAAATACCGGCAGATCATTGAAGCTATAAAACAAAAAATAGAAGCAGGAGAGTTGAAAAAAGGAGATAAGATTCCATCTCTGAATATGCTTTGCAAGCAATATGGTTTGTCTCAGGATACAATTCTAACAGCCTATAATGAATTAAAATCAAAAGGAATAATCACGTCGCAGGTGGGGAAAGGATATTTTATTTTAAAAGAAAATACAGATTTCAAACACAGGATATTATTAGTTTTTGATCATTTGACCGCGTATAAGGAGGATCTGTACGATGCTTTTAAAGCTTCATTGAATAAGGATGGCAATGAACAAATCTTCTTCCATCACAACAACCTGAAAATGTTTCAGACCATTATCGAGGGTTCTATCGGTGAATATTCAGAATATGTGATTATGCCCATTGATCATCCGGAAGCTTTTAAAGTGATCGACAGACTGCCTGCTGGCAAGGTGTTTATCTTAGATCTGGGGCGAAAAAAATATAAAGATCTTTATCCTTACGTTTGTCAGGATTTTGAGAGGGATATTTATCGTATTATGAAAAACAATTCGGCACTTGTAAGTAAATATCAGAGAATGGTTCTTGTGATCCGCCAGGAGAAGTCACATTTCCGTGATTTGATGAGAGGTTTCCGCGATTTTTGCAAGCAGCATCCCGTTTCCGTTGAAGTGGTAAACGATATCAGATCGTTTGAAATCAAAACTGGTGATGCTTTTGTGGTGGTCGATGATCGCGATCTGGAATTTCTGGTTCGTTATTCAATTGATCATAAGCTTAATCTGGGTAAAACAATAGGAATTGTTTCCTACAATGAAACACCACTGAAAGGAATAGTAGCATCAGGAATTACAACCATTTCGACCGATTTTGCCCGAATGGGAAAAAGCATGGCTGAAATGATTCTGAACCATAAGAAACTGAAAATTGATAATCCATTTCTGATGCACCAGAGAAAATCATTCTGATTAATTAAGATATTTATCCAAATAGAAATGAAGCGATTAGAAATCATCAATTCACCTGTTGAGCTCAGATTGACTAATTATCATCTAAAAGGAGCCCCAATTATCAATCAGATTCGGAAACTCAAGGACTTAAATGGAGTTTATCTGGACGTGAAAACATTTGATAAAATGGATTCAGAAACTGTGGTATATACAGTGCAAACCTGGATGCCAATACCTGAGGGTTCTCCCGGCGGATTATTCTTTGGGACTTCGACCATTATGCCCGGGAAAGTTGGTAACGAGTATTTTATGACAAAAGGACATTTTCATCTTCAGGCTGATTCAGCCGAGTTTTACTGGGGAGTTCAAGGAAAAGGAATATTGATTTTAATGGATCGCCTCCGAAATACCAGGGCGGAAAAAGTATACCCCGGGAGTCTTCATTATATTGGAGGCAACATTGCGCATCGGTTGGCTAACATAGGAAAAGAAAATCTGATTGTCGGAGCCTGCTGGCCTTCAGAGTCAGGCCATGATTACGAGGAAATTGCTGTGAACGGCTTTTCTGCCCGATTATTTGAGATTGATGGAGCACCGGTACTTGTCGATTGTTTAAAATGAAAAGGGTTATACTTAAAAGTGGAGAGATATTAATTTTCTATGGTTTTGATTATTGTCAAAAATCTAATATTGAATTCAACATTTAAAATACATTTAAATGAAAGGATACGTAGTTTTAATATCGGTAGTTGCAGCATTGGGAGGACTTTTATTTGGGTTCGATACAGCTGTTATCTCGGGAACCATTAATTTTATACAACCTTATTTTGGCTTGTCTGAGGCAGGACTGGGGTGGACAGTAAGCACTCTTTTGTTTGGATGTATCGCCGGAGTATATATTGCGGGGAAAGCCGGCGATTATTATGGCCGGAAAAAGGTTCTTATGATTGCGGCAATACTATTTTTTATTTCTGCAGTCGCCAGTGCATCAGCACATATGCTCACATTTTTTGTTTTTTCACGTGTTTTAGGTGGCCTGGCTGTTGGAGTAGCCTCAATTCTCTCACCTATGTACATTGCCGAACTTGCTCCTGCAAAATACCGCGGAACCCTTGTTTCAATGAATCAGCTGGCAGTAGTAGTTGGTATCCAGGTTGCATTTTTCAGCAATTATCTCTTAGCTGATACAGGAGTGAATAACTGGCGTTGGATGTTGCTTGTAATGGCAGCTCCGACAATTTTGTTGTTTTTCTGTCTGTTTCTGGTCCCTGAAAGTCCACGCTGGCTTGTAGCCCATAAGCGAACCGATGCAGCTCTTGCTGTGTTACTTAAGACTTCCGGAGAAGAATTAGCCAACTCAGAATTACATGAAATTGAAAGTACTCTCAAAGTTCAGGAAGAATCAACCTACCGTGAGCTATTCGGACCAAAAGTAAGACCCCTTTTATTTATTGGAATTATACTTGCCGTGTTTCAGCAAATAACCGGAATCAATACTATTATGTATTATGCACCGAAGATCTTTGCCAATGTAGGTCAGTCAAACAATTCAGCATTATTACAGACAATTGCGATTGGCAGTACAAATCTAATTTTTACTCTGGTGGCAATGGCACTTATCGATCGTTCCGGCCGTAAAATGTTGATCCTGATCGGTTCAACCGGAATGGCCCTCATGCTTTCCGGCCTCTCAGTATTGTTTCTTTTAAGCAGACTTCAGGTATACTGGTCCTTCTGTTTATTCTAGGATATATTGCTTTTTTTGCCGCGTCACTGGGACCAGCTATTTGGGTAGTTGCTACTGAATTGTTTCCGAATCGCCTACGAAGCAAAGGTATGTCGGTTGCTATTGTTGCTCTCTGGATTGCCTGCACAATCGTGACCATCTCATTTCCTGTTATGCTTGAAAAGCTAAGTGGTGGAATAACATTTCTGATATTTGCAATGATCTGTCTGGCCAATCTCATTTATGTATGGAGATATGTTCATGAAACCAAAGGAAAAACATTGGAAGAACTGGAAAGGGAATTTTCAGAAAAATAACTCTTGAAATGAAGTCATCTAACTTAGAAATATGAAGTTTACCATCGCCATCGATTTGGGTGGAACAATCATCAAAATTGGACTGCTGAACAACGGTGAACTGATTGACCGGAAGGAATTACAGGCTCAATCGTCAACAGGCCTGAAAGCTCATACTCCTGTCCTGGAAATTGCTATTGATGAATTAATGATGGCAAATCAGCTTGCTTTAACTGATATCCTGGGCATTGGTTTTTCATTTCCGGGACTGGTTGATTCTTCAAAAAATAAGATATTATCAACCAACAAAAAATATGATGACGTATCAGATACAGATTTGGTTGCCTGGGCTTGGGATAAATGGGCCTGGCCACTTTATGTCGAAAACGATGCACGTCTCGCATTGTTGGGTGAATGGCAGTTTGGTGCAGGGCGGGGCTGTGAAAACATCGTCATGGTTACCCTAGGGACAGGTATTGGTTCGGCTGTACTGATTGAAGGAAAACTTTTAAAAGGGAAGCATTTCCAGGCTGGGAATTTGTGCGGCCACTTAACTGTGAACCACCGGGGTACTCTCTGCACCTGCGGAAATAAGTGTTGTATGGAGTCAGAAGCAGCAAGCTGGAGATTGCCCCAATTGATCAAGACAAATCCTGGCTATGAATCCAGTTCCCTAAAGCACGAAAACCTGCTTGACTACGAAGCCTTATTTCGGAATTCAATAAATAATGACATCCTGGCATCTGAAATACTCGATCATTGTTATTCGGTTTGGTCTTCAGGGATAATTAGCATGATTCATGCTTTTGATCCTGAAATGATCATAATCAGTGGAGGAATCATAAAAAGTGGTTCAGTCATTATGCCTGAACTTCAAAGCCGCATTAATCAATATGCATGGACTCCCTGGGGAAAAGTAAAATTGGTTGAAGCTCAGTATCCCGATTCGGCTGCATTGTTTGGAGCTGATTACATGGTCCGCGTTTCATTGGATATTAGGTAATTGAAATAATCGAAAAAATAAATTTGGTTTTAGCTATGAATTATTTGAAAAAGCCCTCAGAATTCAATAAAACACCTGTTGTCGAAGTGAAGGACGAAACCTACAAAGTAATTAATGGGTGGGATGGGATTGTGGCTGAATTGAATGTGGCTATTAATTCAATCAAAAAAACGAAGAAAATTGTTGTGATAGAAACCTATCAAGGTGTAATCCACGAGGAATTGATTTCTAATCTTGAGGACGGTTTGGTACATACCCGTTTTATTCAAGCTTCGGAATACATGTTGCCTGAAGAAGAAATTAAAAAACTGGTTTTCCCGGATCTAACCAAAGATCGTATTTTTGGGTTCCTTACACGATTGACCATGAATGCCTTTTTCGATCCTGAAAAGGTTATGTCCGTTCAGAGTAAAATTGAATCGGAAAAGGAAGGCGTGATCCTGATTTATGGGATTGGAGCTGTATTACTGTTCCCGAATCCTGATTTGCTGGTCTACGCCGACATGGCCCGTTGGGAAATTCAGTTGAGAATGCGTCAACATTTGGTTGATAATCTTGGCGTTAATAACCGCAATTCAGTCGACTGGATGTTACTCTATAAGCAAGGATATTTTGTGGATTGGCGTGTTTGTGATCGGTTGAAAAAGACGTTGTTCGACAGATGGGATTTTCTGCTTGATACAAACAAAAAAGACGAACCAAAAATGGTAAAAGGAAAGGCAATTCTTGAAGGATTGAGAATTGCCATCAGCCGACCATTTAGTGTGGTTCCGTTTTTTGATCCCGGACCCTGGGGCGGTCAATGGATGAAAGAGGTTTGTAATTTGGATGTTTCTGCCACTAATTATGCATGGTGTTTCAATTGTGTCCCTGAAGAGAACAGTCTGTTGCTTAAGTTTGGTAACGATGTGATTGAAATACCATCCATCAACCTGGTATTCAGGCATCCGAAGGAGTTGTTGGGTGATCCGGTTTATGGACGTTTTGGCGATGAATTCCCTATTCGTTTCGATTTTCTGGATACGATGGACGGAGGCAACCTTAGTTTGCAGGTTCATCCAACAACCGAATATATTCATGAAAAATTCGGTATGCATTACACCCAGGACGAGAGCTATTATATTATGGACGCTGAAAAGGACGCAATTGTTTACCTGGGTCTTCGCAAAGGAATAAATCCGGAAGCCATAATGAACGAACTCGAAAAAGCGCAGGCTGGAGGAAAATCATTCGAGGAAGAAAAACATGTGCAAACATGGCAGGTAAAAAAGCATGACCATTTTCTTATTCCAGCGGGAACAGTTCATTGCTCGGGGAAAAACAGTATGGTACTTGAAATAAGTGCAACTCCTTTCATTTTTACCTTCAAACTTTGGGATTGGGGTCGTATGGGGCTCGATGGAAAACCGCGACCAATTAACATCGAACATGGGAAAAAAGTTATTCAATGGGACCGGACTACCGAATGGACACAAAACTGCCTGGTGAACGATATTAAAGTGGTTGCTGAAGGCGATGGCTGGGTAGAAGAAAGTACCGGATTGCATGAACTGGAGTTTATCGAAACCCGTCGTCACTGGTTCACCAAAAAGGTAGAACATGATACCAGTCATGGGGTCTCTGTGATTTGTTTAGTAGAAGGCGATAAAGTGGTTGTCGAAAGTCCTGTAAATACTTTTGAACCGTTTGTTGTTCATTATGCTGAAGTGTTTATTGTGCCAGCAAAAGTGGGGACCTATACCATTCGTCCCAATGGCTCGAATAAAGGTCAGAAATATGCAACTTTAAAAGCGTATGTAAGATTTTAATATTGGAAAAATGAATTTTTATCCCGGATTTGATATTAAACCAACTACCCGACCATTAGGTTTTAAATATGGTCCTGATGTGTTTGGTCCTCCAGTCGAAAACCGTAACCTTAATTCGATTCGTAAAAGTTTACGCGATCCGAATTGTTCAGGACCTGATCCAGTTTATTCCATAGCAATGGATATTGGCAAAAAGGAACATCTCTCCCTTCTCGAAAAACTACACCTGTTGTATGGAGCAGTGACTTACGCTTCTGGTCGTCTGGGCAATGAGCCAATTCGCAGTCAGGGGCATATTCACAAAGTATCGGCACTTTCCGGATGGTCAACTCCTGAAGTGTACGAAATCTGGTCGGGTAAAGCCATAATTTATATGCAGGAAAAAGCCGAAGATCAACCGGGGCGATGTTTTGCTGTAGTGGCCAAACCAGGGGATGTGGTGATTGTCCCTCCGTACTGGGCACATGCCACAATAAGTGTCGATCAGCACCAACCATTGACTTTTGGTGCCTGGTGCGACCGTAAATATGGGTTTGAATACGATGCCATTCGTTCACACAAAGGACTGGCATGGTTTCCGGTTATTTCAGAGAATGGTGAAATTGAATGGCAAAAAAATCCAAATTATCTTGACCCCGAATTGGCCATCAAAAATCCTGAGATTTACATACAGCTTGGCATCAAATCAGGGAAGTCTATTTATACCCAGTTTGAGGAAAATACTGAAAAATTTATGTTTGTGCCCCAACCACAATTGGTAAAGGAAGTTTGGAAGAAATTTGTACCTTGAAAAATTTAAAAACAAAGCAACACTAGTCAACTTAAACCAATAAAGACGTGAAAAACAATCGTAGAAATTTTTTAAAACTTACCGGCCTGGCCGGGCTCAGTGTAGCTGGTGGTAGTTTCCTGAAAGGTTTAGCTGCCGAATCGGAAAAACTTAACAAATCAAATAATAAAAATCTTCCGAAACAAACTACGAAACAACGTACTCAGCAATTTAATATGTCCGGTTATGCAGCACCTAAATTAGACAATGTCCGTGTCGGATTCATAGGTCTTGGCAGCAGGGGACCAGGTCATGTATCGAATATGAGTCTTCTTGAGGGAGTGGACATTAAGGCCTTATGTGACCTAGTTCCTGCAGAAGCCGAAAAAGTCAGAAAACAGATTGAATTTGCCGGCTTTAATCCTATCGTTTATACAGGCGATGCAGAAGCATGGAAGAAGTTATGCGATCAGCCGGATATAGATCTGGTATATATCTGCACTCCGTGGAATTTGCATACTCCTATGGCAGTTTATGCAATGGAACATGGTAAACATGTTGCTATTGAGGTCCCTGCAGCCGATAATCTGGATGAATGTTGGCAACTTGTGGAAACATCCGAGAAAACCCATAAGCATTGCCAGATGATGGAAAACTGCTGCTATGACTTTTTTGAATTACTCACGCTGAATATGGCAAGACAGGGCTTCTTTGGAGATATCATGCACTGCGAAGGCGCTTATATACATAACCTTCTTGAGAGTAATTTTAGCAAAAACGGATACTGGAATATGTGGCGTCTGAGAGAAAATGACAACAGGAGAGGAAATTTGTACCCGACTCACGGTTTAGGTCCTGTTTGTCAGGTATTGGACATTAACAGAGGTGATAAGATGGATTTCCTGGTATCAGTTATGAGTAAGGATTTTATGATGAACGAAACAGCTAAAAAACTAGCTGCGACTGACGATTTCTTCAGACAATTTGTAGATAAACCATACAGGGGTAATATGACTACCACTACCATTGCGACTAATAAAGGACGTACTATAATGGTGCAGCATGATGTAACTTCACCAAATGTTTATTCCAGAATTCATAAAATAAGCGGAACAAAAGGCGCTGCATTGAAATATCCGGAGCCCGCTAAGGTTTCTATTGGCGATAGATGGGTAACAGATGAGGAATTTAAATCTCTTGAAGAAAAATACGCACCTGCCATTGTTAAAAAGGTCGGCGAAATGGCTAAACAGGTTGGTGGTCATGGCGGGATGGACTTTCTTGAAGATTGGCGCCTGATTGATTGCCTTCGCAATGGACTGCCTCTTGATCAGGATGTATATGATGCAGCTCTCTGGAGCTCAATTGCGCCTCTGAGTGAATGGTCAGTGGCACACAGGTCAAACTCTACTGACATACCGGATTTTACCGGTGGTTCCTGGAAGACCAATACCCCGGTGGACATATTACTGGAGAAAGGCGGAACTACAAAAGTGGTAAGATCGGCGCCACCAAAAGCGACCGGAAGACCTGTGCCTGAAGGAGTACAAAGATAGTATCACATATTCAGCGCTGATCAAGGCATACAAGATGATATTGCCCACCAGCCTGAAATTTGTAAACAAGATAAAATCATAAAATAGGTCATGAAAAATCGGTTTATCTTATGATTTCTTTATCTTGATGCCTTATAAGTTTTATTAACCTGAATTTTTCATAAAAAGGGGGGGGTGTTCTGCATTTACAACTTAAATAATAAAAATTAAAACAAAATTAGAATGGATAAAACTGCAAAAAATCCTGCTTCTCCAATAATAGAGAGGCTTGCATCAATAGATTTCTTTCGTGGTATTACCATGTTTCTTCTGATAGGCGAAAGCACACAACTTTATAGCCATTTTAGTTCTATTAAAAGTAGTAGTATTATGCAATTTATTGGAACACAACTCAGCCATCATCAATGGCATGGATTACACTTTTGGGATCTGATACAACCCTTTTTTATGTTTATTGTCGGAGTGGCTATCCCATTTGCAGTTGCCAACAGGATAAGAAAAGGAGATTCCAATAAATTAATAATGCTTCATGCCCTTAAGCGTTCATTTCTGTTGCTGTTTTTAGGATGGGCGTTATACTGTATTGAACCCGGGAAAATAGGCTTCAGGTTTCAGGACGTACTTGCACAATTATCGGTTACTTACCTGATCGCCTTCCTGATAATGAAAAAAAGCTTTTCTTTTCAACTGATTTTCACTTTAATAATTCTTTTATTGATAGATCTTGCATACCGGTTTTTCCCTGTTGAGGGCTTTAATCAACCATGGGTGGCTTATCAAAATCTAGGAGCATGGGTTAATAATAAAATAGAGGGTGTAGATAAGGCGAGTATCTGGGCATCGCTGAATGCCATTCCGACTACAGCTCATACAGTCTGGGGAGTTCTCTGCGGTAAACTCCTGATGAGTGACAGATCAGTGAAAAAGAAAATTCAGATAATGGTGATTGCAGGTCTGGCAGGCTTATTTATAGGTTACTCACTCGATTTTTTGAATATCACTCCTATTATTAAGAAGATTGCTACATCATCATTTGTATTTGCAAGCGGTGGATGGGCTATCCTGGTACTCTGCTTCTGTTATTGGCTGATTGATGTAAAAAAACTATTTGCTGAAGGATCTAAATTTTTCATTATAGTAGGTATGAACTGCATATTTATTTACCTCTTATTTGAAGTAGGAGGTGCCAGTCTGGTAAGTAAAATTTTCACCCCGTTCACCACAGGTTTGTTTTCATGGGCGGGAGACCTTACAGTAGGAATAATGACAAGCTTAGCTGTATGGGCATCTTTGTGGTATATATGTTATTGGTTGTATAAAAACAGGCTTTTCATAAAAATCTGAAAGAATATTGCCTCTCTGATACGATAGTTATCGTTGAATTTAAAAGAAAATGACTATCTGGAATGATAAATAAGTTTAATCGATTTTCTTCATAGACTAGTGGGTATAAGTTGTACCTTAAGTCCGACCAGTCGTCTTGCAAAAAGTTTACAGCAAACCAGTTTCGTTTGTTGCTGCACTCAATGGCTTACATACTTATACACACCCTACAAAAACAAGTATTAAAAGGTACCGAGTATGCCAACGCAACCATGAAAACCGTCCAGATTAAAATCATAAAAACCGCTGCATGGGTTAAAGAAATGAAAACCAAGATTAAGATAGAGTTACCTCAGTTTTGCACTACAAAAGATGAACAAACCAAAGGGTTTGAGCGATTGATGGCGCTTCGAACATAGGAATGTTAAATCACAATATCTCAAATATATAGTCTGATAATCAATAACATGAATGGGAAAGGTATACCCCAGCGAAAGATTTTGCACCAAAAGTAAGTGCTGTCACGAAAAAATCAGGGTAGTATCCAGATAAAAATCGAAAATTCTCCTCCAGAAAACTAAATCACGAACCAGTTCAAAATAATAACAAGCACAAGAGTCAATTTTTATGTTTAATTTTAAGTTTATGAATTAATCAGGCTAAGTATATAATATAGAATGGAGTTTGATTATTATTTGTCAGAGTGATCCGATTTTATTTTTTAATGCTTTTGAATTGTAATGATTGGTATTAAACAATGCATTGTTTGAGTCCTCCTAAGTAGGTTCGGATATCCTAATATTTAACTTCAAATATAAGATTATAAACAAATTAGAGAGATTAATCAATTTGAAGCATTTCGATTTTAATAAATCTTAAAGGATTTTCGCCGAATTTCATTTCAGATAGGCTCTGCTATCATTTCCCATTTTCATGATTAATTTGAGATTTGGTTTTATGTTTTTGTACTAATGAAATATTACACCTTTTTTAAGAGACTTTTACCTGTCAATTAGTAACTTAAATGACGTTATTAGGTGTAATTTTATTTTGTATAAAATTAAAAACCTTGTAATTGATTAAATTACAAGGTTTTATGATTACTGTTTAGTGAACCTGAAGGGACTCAAACGACACCTCAATTACACGTGATCAACTAAATTTGATAACCAGTCAATGTGAATTAGGATTTAAGAAGAAAAATCTAAAAGATCATCATCATTATCAACTTCCTGCCATAAACGCATTGACATTCTTTCATCGTATTCTTCATTATCCATGATACTCCATATCCCATAATCATCAGGGTTTAATATCTGACTTACTGTCGCAATTTTGTTCCTGGTAAAAAAGTATAGGGTACAATACAAATAACTCTTTGCTTGGTAAACGTCCAACATGCGTACAATATCGATATCCCCTTCTTCCACAAATGTGTAAATATTATTTACCTTAACAACCTGCCCGGTTGTGCAAATGCTGCTATGCTTTAGGTAATGCCATGTAGAAAAGAAATGACAACCAAGTTTAAGAAACCAGCCTTTAACTGTTTTTTTCTGACAATGTACTAAGAATTGCCATTTGATATATAATGTTCTGAAATTTAATATGTTACCGGATTCCGCCCTCCCCGTGGTTTCCTCCACACCGGCCTCTGGAAGCCAGGGGTGCTGCGTTAAAAGCATCTTTTTATTATACATTTTTTGTCCTGTTTATTTATTATAAATACCAGGAATAACTGAATTCCAAACAATAATTGAAGAAAAAAAATTTCCCAGGAATGAAAATATTATTTGTAAAATACCTGTAATGAAATTTTTTATAAAAAAATATAAAATTTTATAAAACTTATATGCCTAATTAGTAAATAGTTATCTGCTTTCTTTATATTATCACTATTACTTACCTTTATACTTTGCAAAGCTAACACTGATGATCGGTATATATTGTAGAATAAGCAAACACAAAGAAGAAGGCAAAGATGTTTCCATTGAAACACAAATGCAGGAAGGCATAGCATTTGCTAAAGTTGAAGGCCTTGAGATTAAAACATATGTCGACAGGGGTATAAGTGGAACCAAGGAAGAAGTTAAGGATCGCCCGGAATTTGCGATAATGTTAGATGACATCAAGAAGGGAACCATCACTAAAGTATACTGCTTTGACCAGTCCCGTATTGAACGTAATAACAGAATATGGAATTTGTTCACTTATACTATGCTTAAATATAAATGCAAGTATTATCCGGGTGGCAAATTCCTTGATCTCGATATTGCTGAGAACAAGTTATATACTGGCATTCTCTCATTGACTAATGAGTTTTTTGCAACATTAACTGGACAGAAGGTAAAATTGGCTCACACTGCTAACTCATTAAAAGGTAAATCCCACGGGATTACAGCATATGGGTATATGAGAGATAAGGATGGCTATTTGACAATCAATGAAGGACAGGCCAGGGTTGTAAAAAAGATTTTCCAAATGTCAGGAAGTGGCATAGGAGTCTATACCATTGCAAAAACACTTAATAAAGAACTCGTACCCACAAAGTTTAACAACTATAAAGGAGAATTTAAGAGAAAAGATAATTATACAAAACAAATCACGGTTTATAATAAAGATGACGTCAGATGGCGTGGAAATGTGGTGCATGATTTAATCAAAAATTCAATTTATAAGGGTACACGAAAGTGGAATGGCGGTGAGAATGAAACTAAAGTGCCGGCTATAGTAGATGAGAGTACCTGGAACCATGTTAACTTGAACCTGAAAAATAACAGGAAGAATGTGGGGAAACGGGACGAATACCATTACTTATTGAATGGATTAGTTTATTGTGGAACATGTGGGAAAGAGTATAGAGGAAAGAAACGATTAAAGGGCCGAGACAATGCCTATAAGTGTAAAAGTAAATTAAGGGACTCACTTTCTTGCAGTTCGAGAGCATTGAGTATCCCCAAATTCGAGACATTCATTATCAAGCACCTTTTCCTATCGAAGGATTTACAGGAATATTTAACCGGACTCTCAGTTAATAAAGAAGAAATTGACGAGCTTACAGTTAAACTCAACCAGTTAAAGAAAGAGTTTGAAAGAAACAAAAAGATTGAAAAGCTGGCATATGATCGCCTTTTAGATCCTGATTATATGGATGATCCTAAAATAAAAGAAAGACTTAGTGCTGTAAAAAAGAAAATTCAGGAGAATGAACAAGCTATTGTACTTCTGGAAAATAAGTTGATTGAAAAAGATGAAAGAAACAGGGCAAAGAGGATAAAGAATACGATTGGGAAATATAAACTGACCGCAGGTTTCGATGATACGAAAGCACTTGTTCATTCCTTAATAAAGAAGATCACAGTCCAGCATAATAATAAAAAGGATTCGAAAGGCGGATATTTCTTGGTTAATATTGAATATTGCGGTTTTAATGAAACAAGCACCTTCATGACTGACTGGCAGGCATTGAAATGGTATCAGATGTCTCATTATAGGCAAAGGGCAATAACTGAGGAAGATATGGCTGTTGACAAGGAATTGCTAAAGTATTTTATAAAAGCCAGTGGTAAGAAAGCAAAAATCCTAGGTGATTTCAAAGGTTTTGAGGTTTATTCCCCTGGTGGCGATATAATTGAGTTGGATAATAACGAATTGATAAACTTTGATTAACATGCTACCTTAATGATTCGAAGAAATATGTTTCTAAGGTGGATGGTTCGCAAAGATAATCTGGGAGTGGATTTTGGTATCTGGAAAAAGATAGATCCTGCTGTACTTTATATACCTCTGGATCTCCATTCAGGAAATACTGCCCGGAGACTCGGACTTTTAACAAGAAAAATGGATGACTGGAAAGCGGTGGAAGAACTTACAGAAATACTACGGGAATTTGATCCGGCTGACCCTGTGAAATATGATTTCGCACTCTTTGGTCTCGGGGTGAATGAAAAGTTCTGAAAATGACCAATAATTATTTCAGTTTTAAACAGTTCACAATTTGCCAGGATAAATCAACCTTTAAAGTTGGTACTGATGGTGTACTCCTTGGAGCCGTTGCAGATATTTCCGGTGTCAGAAGTATCCTTGATATAGGTTCAGGAACTGGCCTTATCTCTATAATGCTCGCGCAAAGATGCGAAGCAAAGATAACATCTATTGAACCTGATCGTGAATCTTTTATTCAGGCATGTGAAAATGTCAGTCGCTGCGAATGGAATAACAGGATAATAGTTGAAAATACTGACCTGCAAAACTTTAATCCAGAGCAAGATAAATTTGATCTGATTATAACCAATCCACCTTATTTTAGTGATTCCCTAAAAAGCCCTGATCCGCGAAAATCAGCTGCCCGGCATAATGATTCATTAACCACAGATGAGATACTGGAGGGTGTTTTGAAATTCATGAAAGATGATGGTCATCTGCAATTGATAATACCTTACGTTGAAGAGAATGTATTTATTGCAGATGCTCATAAATACGGATTGTATTGTAATAATATACTGAAAATAAAACCATTGCCGACTTCTGAAATCAGGAGGCTGATATTAACCTTTAGCAGACTACGGAAAAAGACTGTTGAAAGCTTCCTTACTATTGAGCATGGCAGAAGACATGAATTCACAGAAGAGTATATCAACCTTACAAAGGATTTTTACCTGAAGTTCTGATCATGGAATCATCTCGCTTTCCGGCAACCCATACTCTTCTTTCATCTCTATACCAAGTGTTTTGAGTTCATTAAGAACCGGATTGTAAATCTGAGGGATAACCGGTCTGTGAACACCCTTTACGTCAATTTTATTTTCAAGTATCATTTTAACTGCAATGGCAGCTGGAAGAGCGACTGTCCTCGCAATAGATGTATTCGTTGAAGGAGATCCGAAATCAAGCATGGATGACTTTATAACCTCCCTCGTTCCATCAGGGTAAGAGGCAAGGAAGACATGCTGTAAAACTACCATATCGCGCTCATTAACAGATAGCAGCATCTTTTTTATCATCCTGTCAGAAGTGATTTCAAAAGGTGTTGTCTCGTGATACTGTAGTTTTTCATCACTGAAGAAACCAAGATAATCAAGCGACTGAATAATCACTGATTTCATGGAAACTCTGAGCTTTTTCGCTAAGTTTTTCTTGAGATCATCAACTTCTAATCCACCTCTTTCTGCCAGGAATCCGGCATAACTCATCCTGTGATAATCCTTTACAGAATCATCCAGCATCTTGAGACTCTTCATTGTATCCAGCACTTCACACCACCCTTTGTATCTGAATGTACCGCGATACATTGTTTGTGTTTCAGATATCCCATAAATATCAATATAACTTATAGAATCCCTGTTCGGATAGACATCAAGATCACCAATTCCTGGGAAAGTATAATTAAATCTGTCTTTAAAGAGATCGATAGGTTCAATATAGATTCTTCTTCCTTTTTTCAGATAAAGTGCGCTGTTCCTGCTTGCTAGGACAACTCCCTTTGGACTCCAGGAAAACTTATACATCAAAGGATTATCCGCTGACTCAGGCGCCGGAAGGGCTCCGCATAGTGAATAGAACTCTTCCACTTTTCCATCTTTGCCATGGATATGATCAATAATTCTCATTGCAGTCATGTGATCTATTCCCGGATCCAGGCCAATCTCATTAAGAAACAATAAACCGGCTTTTTTGGCAGATTCATCCAGGTCCTTCATCCCAGGCTGAATATAAGATGTGGTAACAAGAGATTTCCCATGGCTCAGACAAACCTTTGCAACATCTGAATGATACTTATAAGGCAGGAGACTTACCGTGATATCACAATCTGCCACAAGTTTTTCAAGCATTGCCGGATCATCCATTGACCAGTCAATCGAAGATCCAAACGAATTGCCATTTATCATTTCATCGGCTCTCTCCTTCATTGGAGATGCAACCATCAACCTAAAATTATTTTTAAGCAGATATTCGACCATTGGTTTAACTACCAATCCTGCTCCGAGTATTAATACCTTTTTCATATTCATTGATTTTCAAGCGACTTGGGAAAAGCTATAAACTAATACCGATTTAAGTAACATAATTTTCCTCAAGGTAAATAAACTCTTTTATAGATTCTATGATATTTTTTGTGAATTCTTTGTGTCTTGGTGTCTGCGATGTATCTTTGCCAGGAACAAGCTGAAACAGGAGAAACATTCTTAAATACCTACTTTCCAGATGTCTGATTTTCAGAAGTATGTAGAAACACCACTGATGAAGCAGTATTACAACATCAAGACCAAACATCCTGATGCAATACTGCTTTTCAGAGTTGGCGATTTTTATGAGACTTTCGGAGAAGACGCGATCAGGACTTCTGAAATACTCGGGATTACCCTTACACGTCGTGCAAATGGTTCCGCTTCCTTTGTAGAACTCGCCGGCTTTCCCTATCATGCCCTCGACACTTATCTTCCACGACTTGTAAGAGCTGGCCAGAGGGTGGCTATCTGTGAACAGCTCGAAGATCCAAAGCTCACAAAAAAAATCGTTAAAAGAGGGATTATTGAGATGGTGACCCCCGGGATCTTACTTAATGAGAACGTTTTAAATCATAAAGAGAATAACTTCCTTGCTGCAGTACATATTGATAAAAAAATTGCAGGAGTGGCCTTCCTCGATATATCCACCGGTGAGTTCCTTACATCGGAAGGTAGTATTGAATATATAGATCAGATGCTAAATAATTTTCAGCCAAAGGAGGTATTGTTTGAAAAAGGAAAAAAGGACCTGTTCCTGGAATATTTTGGTCCGAAGTTCTATACTTTTAAACTTGATGACTGGATCTTTACATCCGATGCTGCGAATGACAGGCTTCTTAAACAATTTGAAACCAGTTCTTTAAAAGGATTCGGGGTTCATAATCTCAATTTCGGTATTATAGCAGCCGGTGCAATATTATATTATCTCGACATTACTCAGCACGAACAACTTGGACATATTACCAGTTTGTCCAGGATTGAAGAGAACAGGTATGTTTGGCTCGATAAATTTACCATTAAAAACCTCGAGTTGTTTCATTCTCCATACGAAGGGGCAAGAACACTTATCGATGTAATGGACCGTACCATTTCACCTATGGGAGGGAGGCTGTTAAAAAGGTGGCTTTCATTGCCCCTGAAAGATATTCAACCAGTTAATGAGCGGCTTGATGTGGTGCAGTATTTTGTTGAAAATGGTTTGATAAAAGATGAAATTGGCGGATTGATCCGGCAAATAGGTGACCTGGAAAGGCTTATCTCAAAAGTAGCAGTCAGCAGGATTAACCCTAGGGAAGTAGTGCAGCTGAAAAGGGCGCTGAAAGCTATTGAGCCACTCCGTGAAATATGCAATAATAGCGGGTGCCTTCCTCTGAGGCAGATTGCCGAACAATTTAACCCATGCAAGTCTATAGCAGATAAAATTGACAAAGAGCTTGACAACGATCCGCCTGTGCAGCTTAATAAGGGAAATGTAATTGCCAAAGGAATATCTGAGGAACTTGATGAATTGCGCAAGATTCTTTACCACGGTAAAGATTATCTTGCTGACCTGCAAACCCGTGAGAGTGAAAGAACCGGAATATCATCACTCAAGGTCAGTTTCAATAATGTATTTGGTTATTATATTGAAGTACGAAATACTCATAAAGATAAGGTTCCTCCCGAATGGATCAGAAAACAAACACTGGTTAGCGCAGAACGTTATATAACTGAGGAACTTAAAGAATATGAAAGTAAGATACTCGGGGCGGAAGAAAAAATAATTGCTCTCGAAACGAAGCTTTTCACCGATCTTGTATTGGCAATTTTAGAATATATCCCTCCGATTCAATTGAACTCAGTGCTGATCGCCAGGCTCGACTGCCTTCAGTCATTTGCTGTTATCTCCAGAGAAAACAATTATGTCAGGCCGGTTCTGAATGACTCCAGAATGCTTGTTATAACTGAGGGCCGCCATCCGGTAATCGAAAAACAATTGCCCGTGGGTGAATCATATGTCCCAAACGACATGATACTAGACACTGAAGATCAGCAGATTATTATATTAACAGGGCCTAACATGTCGGGAAAATCTGCTCTTTTACGACAAACAGCCCTGATTGTACTTATGGCTCAAACAGGTTGTTTTGTTCCGGCAAAAGCAGCAGAAATTGGCATGGTCGATAAAATATTTACCAGGGTTGGTGCATCAGATAATATTAGTCTTGGAGAATCTACTTTTATGGTTGAAATGAACGAGACTGCCAGTATCCTTAATAATCTCTCTGACCGCAGCCTTATACTGCTTGATGAAATAGGAAGGGGAACAAGCACCTATGACGGCATTTCCATAGCGTGGGCAATGGTTGAATATCTGCATGAGAATAAACTCAGAGCAAAGACCTTATTTGCAACTCATTATCATGAACTTAATGAGATGGAGGACTCATTTTCAAGGGTGAAAAACTATAGTGTCTCAATAAAAGAACTAAATAATAAAGTCATTTTTCTCAGAAAACTTAAAAGAGGCGGAAGTGAACATAGTTTTGGAATACATGTCGCCAGAATGGCAGGTATGCCCAGAAGTGTTGTAAACAGGGCAGATGAAATTCTTAAAGAATTGGAGCAAAGTCACGATAAAAAAGAACTCGCAAAACCAATAGCAGACATAATAGCTCACCGGGAAGGAATGCAACTCAGCATCTTTCAGCTGGATGATCCTGTACTTAAACAGATCCGTGATGAGATTCTTGAAATTGATATAGATAATCTTACTCCGGTTGAAGCATTAAATAAACTATATAATATAAAAAAGTTGCTTAAATAGGTTACAAAAATATATTTTTGCAAAATATATTTCTGCAGACACAATTAATTGACCCAGGACCATGATTTTTAGAAAAAACAGGATCTTACCATTATTATTTAGTTTTATTATTGTCTCTCTCTTTTTTATCAATACACTTTCGGGTCAAAAGAATAATCCATCAGGGTTAAGCTTATTCTTAAAGAAGATCACCCAGAGACAAGACACGACTGATGAGACTAAAAGGTGGAATGTTTTGACCGTGGAACCTGATACTAATTTTACGTGGGAGAAATATGCTGAATTTCTTAATAAAGTATCTGATACCAGCAAATATATTGTTCTTCCCTTAAATGAATTCCGTAAGACCTTTAACAGCAAAAAGATTATCATAGGGTTAAGACATGATATTGATGTTGATCTTAATGTAGCATATGAATTTTCTGAAATTGAATCAAAGCTTGGATTCCGTTCAACATATTTTGTCTTACATAGTGCTTCATATTATCTGTCAAATCCAAATAATATGGCGGTTCATAATGATAAAATTATTCCCATTCTGAAAACGATGCAGAATGTGAGACATTTCGAAATAGGCTGGCATAATGATCTGGTTACTTTGCAGGTAGTTTACAATATAAATCCTGTTACATTCCTTCACAATGAGCTGAATTGGCTCCGGTCAAATGGAATTAATATTGTTGGGACAGCATCTCATGGCTCAAATTATTGCAAGGTTTATCATTATCTAAACTATTATTTTTTTGACGAATGCACCTTCCCGATTGTGCCAAACTATAATAATAACATTAATGTCACGGTTGAAGGGAAGAATATTGCATTAATAAAAGGGAAGCTGAGTGATTTTGGTCTGCAATATGAAGCATATTTTATGAATAATAACAAAGCATTCTCGGACGCTACCATAACGAGTGGTACACGATGGAATATTGGAATGCTCGACCTTGATCAATTGCAGGCCAGTGACCGGGTTATAATACTTCTTCATCCTATACACTGGCACAAAGGATCGCAAGAAGCCAGTATTGAATCATTCAGCATACCGGGACAAAGATCCTGCTCAATAGATACTGTCAATTCTAATATTTCAGTGGAGTTGCCGTATGGAACCAATAGAGGATCTCTTTCGGCCGATTTTACACTTTCTCCCGGTGCCTATACAAAAGTAACTGGCAGGATGCAGGTAAGCAGAGCTACATCGAACAACTTTAATAATACGGTTATCTATAGGGTCTACGCCGAAAACCGGGCTATTCAGAGAGATTGGACTATAACCGTACATAATTCGAAAAACCTTGCAAACTTTGTTTCATTCAGTATACCCGGATTGATTGCCCCGGCCAGGATTGATACTTTTAATCACACGATAAATGCTGAAATCAAAACAGGCGGATTAAAAGATTCCTTAAAACCATCCTTCGTTTTATCTTCGAATTCACATGCATGGATTGGAAATCAGGAACAGGTAAGTGATGTAAATTACATGAACTTTTCGGATCAGGTATTATATGATGTTGTATCCAATGACAGTCAGATAATAAAAAAATGGATAGTAACTGTTCTGGATGCCCCGCTCTCTCTTAAAGGTGAAAAATGGATTCAGTCTGGCCTAAAGGTTTATCCCAATCCGTCAGACGGTAATTTCAATTTACACTTCAGTGAAGTAAAGACTTCACCATCAGCGGTTGATATCTTTAATACAATGGGAGAAAAAGTATATACAGAATTAATCAAGGGAACTGGCGATTTTACAGTCGAAACAAATCTTAAAAAACTTCCGGTCGGTGTCTATATTGTCAGATATTCAGAGACAGAGAAACCTGAAATTTTAGTGATAAAGAAAAACTGAATAAAAAGGTTTTTTGGATCTTTCTAATATTTATCTTTTACATTAAATTAAACTTCTTTATCATCCCTTTTTAATAATTCGATTATGAAAAAATATTATTATTCCGTTGGCTCTCTTTTGATAATTTTATTTGCTTTTTCAGTTCCGGCTAATTCTCAGAACGGCACAATAAAACAGATAAAACTTACCAGATTTGAATTACAGTCTTCTGTTTTGATTTCTTCAACAGGAGATGAAATTTCATCCCCTGAATATAAACCTAAAGTTTACTGGTTTCCGGTGAAAGTACCATCTACTGTTCTTACTGGGCTGGTTGCTAATAAAATTTACCCCGATCCCTATTCAGGGCTTAACAATATGCTTATCCCAGATGCTTCAGATGAATTCAATAAAAAGTATAACCTGGAACAATTCAGTCATCTTCCTGATAACCCTAACCCCTGGAAGAAACCGTACTGGTATCGCGCTACATTTAATGTTCCGGCGACTGACCAGGGCAGATGTTTTCAATTGATATTTAAAGGTATTAATTATCGTGCAGCTGTATGGCTCAACGGAAAGCAAATAACCGATTCAACTCAGATGGCTGGCATGTTTGCTGAATACAGCCTTGACGTAAGTAAACAAATCAGGGCCGGCTCAGATAATGCGCTTGCTGTAAAGATCTATCCGCTTGATTATCCGGGATTACCAGCTTCTGAACAATTGAAGGCCCTTGGTGATTTTTTCGAGAATGGAGGTCCCACGGGCGATATAGGTAAGAATGTCACTATGCTTTGCTCTGTCGGCTGGGACTGGATTCCTCCTGTGAGGGATCGCAATATGGGTATATGGCTGCCTGTTTATCTGAGAACTTCAGGAGGAGTAACAATTGGTGAACCGAAAATTGTCACATCTCTTCCGAACCTTCCTGATACAACTATCGCAAAGATATCATTGAATCTCAAACTGCAGAATCATAACAATATAGATGAAAAAGGGGAATTAACAGTCACAATAACTCCTGATAACTTTAAAGGGAAGCTTCTCCAGTTCTCCAAAAATGTTTCGGTAACAAAAAATGCCCCGACAATAATTGATCTGAATGGAGATAATACAAAAGAACTTATTATTGACAATCCTGTGCTTTGGTGGCCAAATGGTTATGGGAGTCCAAACCTTTACAGAATAAGGCTTCAGTATACAAACAACTCAGGGATTTCTGATGATACTTCTTTTGTTTTTGGCATCCGGACTGTAAGCACAAAGGCAATAGATGTTAATGGGTCATACCGGCGAGATTTCTATGTTAATGAAAAACGTGTTCATTTAACAGGTGGGGCATGGGTTCCTGATATGATGCTTAATCGCGATTCTATCCGATATGATTATGAAATGCATCTCTGCAGGAACTCAAATATAAACCTGGTCAGAATCTGGGGAGGTGGAGTAACTCCTTGTGATGAATTTTTTGAAGCTGCAGACAGGTATGGATTATTGGTATGGTCAGATTTCTGGATCACTGGTGATACACAGGGTGAGTTTAAAGGATCGTCCGACTGGCCGCTTGAAGCCAACGTGTTTATTAAAAATGTAAAGAGTACAATCCTTCGGATCCGCAATCATCCCAGCCTTCTGGTTTGGACTGGTGGTAATGAAGGTCATGCCCGGAAAGAGCTATACGACGTTATGAGAGAAAGCATCATAACGCTTGATGGAACAAGACCTTTTATTCCCAGTTCATCGGGATTTGCCAAACTACCAACAGGATGGAACGGGGCATGGCCCGATAATCTGCCTTCAGGAGTATACAGCGGGGGTCCTTATACCTGGCAGGATCCGAAAATATACTATTCAAAAGCTATGGCAGGAAAGGATTGGGTATTTAAAGATGAAACCGGAATTCCATCCCAGCCTCCTTATAATATTATGTCAAAAATAATTCCTGATCTGGTGTGGGACAATAAGTTACCTTTTCCTCTGAATAATACATGGGGTTATCATGATGCTGCAACCGGAAATGGCAGATGGGACCTTTATTATAAAGAAATGATAAAAAGATATGGGGAACCGGTGAATATGGAGGATTTCTGTAATAAGATGCAGTTAATGAACGCTGTTGGTTACCAGGGTATTTTTGAGGCAGCCGGACATAAGTTAAATGATATCGGTGGTGTTATGTTATGGAAGATAAATTCGGCTTTCCCAAGTGTAGTTTGGCAGGTGTATGACTGGTTTTTAATGCCAAATGCCGGGTATTATTTTATGCAGAATGCGTGTGAACCTGTTCATATTCAGCTGAACCTCAATAATCTGAAAGTTCTTGCTATTAACAGAACATATCATAACTATTCCGGGCTGGTTGCTCAGATTGATGTTTTTGACCTGGATTCCAAATCATTATTTCATGAAGAAAAAAACATCAGCCTTACTGCAACAGATGTGAAAGAAACAACCTCAATATCTTCAGTGTTAGCCGGAACCAAAGGAGTGAATTTTGTGGTACTGAATTTAAAAAACAGTACAGGGAAGACTATTTCTCATAATGTCTACTGGTTATCGAGTGACGGAGATAACAAGTCGTTACAGGAGATGCAAAAATCCAAAGTTGATGCTAAAGTGCTTACTTCTGTAAGAGCTAAAAGTGAAAACAGCTGGACCATTCAGATNNTACTGGTCAGCCAATTATTTTACTCTGGCACCTTCTGAAACCACGACGGTTACTGTAAGTTGTCCAACCATAAAACTAATTGGTAAAAATCCGGCAATTAAAATATCGGGTTGGAATGTAAACGAGCAGGAACTTATATTAAAATAATCCTGATTTAAACAAATAAAGATCTCAATGGTCCTCTGTACCTCCTCTGTGAACCTTAGTGACAGTTCATAACTTTTGGTACAGGGAGGCGACACAGAGAAACCATTACAATATTGATAATCATGGAGTAATCAGAGATCTTCTTTTGGGAATTCCTGGCCGATCAATAACTACTTTACCTTATCGTAATAGTATTTCCCAGTAGTTTCATTACCTGACATTTTATTCGTGAATTCAAGCGTCAGAAATTGCCCTGCATTTTCAACCTTCCATGTCTCTTTTGCTGTCATATCTTCCTGACCACTATTGCCATTAAATGTGGTAGTTGATGCAATCATGATTGATCCGTCAGTATCTGAACGGTTTGCCTTTGATGTTCTGGGCATATCATAAATAACTATCTTACAATCTTTTCCATCCAGGGAAAGATTTTCTTCAAAAGGATACTCTTCTCCGTTCCCGTTTTCGTAAACACGGGTTGTAAGAAGACTGTCTGATTTAAGCTGAATTGTGATCTTCGAAAGAAATAACTGGTTATCAGTAAGCACACTCTTTTCTTTGTTTAATTTCCACTCCCCGGGAAAATCTGGTTTCTGAGCAATAACAGTAAAGGCAGGCAGAAAGAACATCATGATGAGGAGTGAAAGAATTGATTTCGTTTTCATAATTGGGTAGTTAAGGTTAGTTCAATTGATTAAATGTAAAATTATAAAAAACCTGTCAATATTAAATCATCAAAAATATTTTCTGAATTTATCTCCGATTTTGAAATAAGTGTATCTTCCCGCATCTTCTCCTGCAACATGCACAGATTCGCCATCTGTCTCAAATGTACTATGTTCTCCCACTATCTGAGAAAAATAGACATCGTGGCTCATGCCTTTCTCATCCAGCATAATAACATGTGCAAGGTTTTTATGAATATCTGAAATAAGAGATGCATTGCACAATGGACAGTAAAACTCAAGTGACTCACCTGCCTTAATTTCGAATGAACGGTGCTTATGGCTGGAATAATTACCTATTTGCGGGCTTAATAAGAAAAGAGCAGACTGTTTTTTGCTGTTTTTAACCTTGAAAATGATATTATCACCTACCCTAAGGTATTCCCTGCATTTTGGACATAAAAAATCTTGCATTTTTGCCTCCTTTTTCTTTAATCAGAAAGGTAAAACAAAAAAAATGCAGGTTTTGTTGAATTTTCATGTTATAGAATACCAGCTGGCCTGTAATTAAAAACAACTGAGAAGTTCAATTTTAAGTTTTCCATTGATAATCTGAAATTCCCGGCATGCCCTGAATATATTTATATCTAATTATAAATCAGGAATCCGGTCAGGGGAAATTGTAATCTCAATATTATTTCATAATTCAATGTAATAAATAGTGTGAAATTATTGTAAAAAATCTATTCCATTATATATAATTATAGCATTAGCATTCAAGAATTTATAAGAACTATGGTTCTCATATTATAAAAATAAATCAAAAAAATAAATCTTTTAGTGTAACAATACGGTGGCTCCATCGTTTAAAAAGATATGTTGGTCAATAAAATCAGATCATTCGTCAAATTTTAAAAAATATGAGGAATTCAATTATATTACTATTACTATGCTATTCCTTATCAATATCGGGAGCCACTTATTATATTGATCCTTCGGGAAATGATTCCAAT
>PLLX01000143.1 GCA_003141415.1 Bacteroidales bacterium | reverse complement strand
GGGTACCTCTAAAAACTAAATTGTTAATAAATACTTAGTTATCAACATATTGCGTATTAATATTTTGCTTAATTTTGAAATAAAAACGACAAATGCGCAATAAAAAATCTCGTGGTCTTTTTGATGATCAGTTTCGGCTTGAAAAATTAAGCACGCTGAAAGATCCTTTAGAAAAATTGAACAGGTTTATTAACTGGGAAGACTTTCGACAAGTCCTCGATCAAGCATTCCCTTTGACTAATCCTACAGTTGGCGGAAGACCTCCGTTTGACCGAGTGATGATGTTCAAAGTTCTTGTCCTACAGAAAATCTATCAAATTTCAGATGATGCTACCGAATACCAAATCCTTGATCGGCTTAGTTTTTCCCGTTTCCTGAAAATTGATCTGTGTGATCCTGTTCCTGACGCAAAAACCATTTGGAACTACCGCGAACAATTGAAAAACCACGCAATCTTTGATCGTTTGTTCGAGTTTCTTCGGGAAAAGATTAACAAAGCCAGCCTGGTTATAAATGACGGTTCCATTGTTGACGCCCGTATAATTGAAGTTCCCAAGCAAAGAAACTCAAGAGATGAGAACAGTCAAATCAAGAAGGGACAAACACCAGAGGATTGGAAGAATAATCCAAATAAACTCAGACAGAAGGATATCGATGCCGATTGGTTAAAGAAGAACGGGAAGAATTATTATGGCTACAAGAATCATATTAAAATCGATCACGGAAGTAAGTTGATCACTGAGTATCAAGTAACCCCTGCAAGTGTCCATGATAGCAATGCATTAGACGATCTGTTAGATGAAAGTGATAATGAAAAACCTCTTTGGGGTGACAGTGCATACACTGGTAGCCGTTGTGCCAAAATCATCCGTAAGTACAAGATGAAAAATCGCACTCACAAAAAGGGATACCGTTATCAGCAGCTCTCTGATTATCAGAAAAAACAGAATCGAAAGAAGTCCAAAGTCCGTGCACGAGTGGAACATGTATTTGGATTTATGTACCAGAATCTGAATGGAGCTACATTCTTCAGATACATCGGGATAGATCGAATTGCTTCCTCAATCGGGTTACAGAACATCGTATACAACTTGTTCAGAGCTATTTTCCTAATAGAAGCCAAACGTGTGCCCATCAAGTTATAAAAGACCTGAAAGTGAGTTAATTATCGCAAATTTGTCAAAGAACGTCAAACAAAAAGTATAAAAGAGAGCAAAATATTCATTCCATAGGATAAAAAAGCAAACGAAAATTTATATCGTCATATTTATTTTTTCAAAAATCAATTTTTAGAGGTACCCTTAATCATTATAATGCATACGATAGTCGGCCATTAAAAGGATATGATACTGCTTATTCAGAAAAAGTTTTTAGCTATCTTGATATGGCTTTAAAGCTAAATCCAAACTTTGGTGATGCAAAATATTTTTATTTTTCTCAGTGTTGTGCAATTGCCATTGAAGAATACCAAAACAATCGCCTTGATAAAGTTAAATTGCAATATGAAAGGGCTTATAAACGAGGAGTTATTCCTGATTGGGCTATTGAAATGGGTAAAAATATGCTTAACTTATGTGATAGTAACGCAATCCTTTTTACACATGGAGATTTTCCACTTAATATTTGTTTATTTGTGCAATTGCATTATGATTATAGAAAGGACATAACAATTGTACCTCTTGCACTTTTAGAAAGCCCTTCCTTTACTTTAGCATTATCAAATAATGTATCTTCTAATATAATTCGCGGATTAAAAACCGGTTTGACAAAAGAACAAATACTGGATATGCATCCATATAAGTGGGATACAACTATAGTTAGCCTACCTATACCAGATTCATTAATTATAAAATATTCATTAAGTAATGGATATAAAATGGATTGGTTAATTGAGCCTGATTTGACTTCAAATCGTGTGGTAGCTAAAATTAATGGAGAGCGGCCTCATGAGCATACATATTTAAGCCCAACAAGAGCTGTTTTGTTAAATATTATTGAAACTAATAATTGGGAACGGCCTATCTATTTTACAAAAACCTTTGAGACATATTATTTGGCAGGTTTAGATAAATATTTTCAAAATTGCGGCCTTATATCAAAATTATTACCCATTAAAACGGATAAAACACAATGGAAAGTTAATGTTCAGATTTTAGAAAAATTTGTATTTGAAACAAATTTGGAAAAATTAAAAACCATTATTTCTAATGACCAACCAAGAGCTTCGGGAATAATTTACTTATACAGTATCTCTTACCTTACTTTAGCTGATTATTATCAATCAAATAACCGAAAAGATGAGGTTCAAAAAATTATTGATAAGTATAAGCAAAATTTAATGATTGGATTTAATTCTGAACTTGAAAAAAAATATTTAGATGGATTTGAAGCAATGAAAAAGTAAAAAATTAACAGGCGCTAATACTAGCTTTAATTTGAAAAATACAATTTTTGACAAGATGAAAAGATTATGGATTTTTATACTGATGGTGTTTTTAATGCAATCTGTTTTTGCACTGAAGCCGAAAAAAAAATATGATTGCAAACCTGAAAGCTATGGAATGATATACAAAGAATTCAAAGCAACTACATCGGATAATTATAAAATTAATGTCTGGTTTTTCCCGGCCCAGGATTCTATGCTATTCGCGTATTTTAAGAATCCGATAAAACGAGATTATAAAACAATAGACAATAAAAAACGACCAACAATAATAGTTTGTCCTCAAGATGCTGGAAATATGGCTCTCATGTATCAATTTGCTATGATAATGTGTCCGAAAGGATACAATGTTGTAACATTTGACTGGCGTGGATTTGGAGGAAGTGACAAATGGCCGATAAACGAAGATTACCTTTGTTATACTGAATTTTTTATGGATATCGATGCCGTAGTAGATAAAATAAAATTATTGGAAGAGGTTGATACTTCTAAAATTGGAATTTGTGGTTATTCTATGCCTGCATTTCAATCTTTTCCTGTGTTTCAAAAAAGAAGTGATATTAAATGTTATGTAGGCGGAGCACTATCAGCAGATTTAGATACTATAGTTGGATACTGGGTTAAGCATGGTAGAAAAACAATAATACCAAAAGATTATACGAAGAATTTTTATCCCATGAATATTGCTGAAAAAATTACCAAACCATGTTTATTGATAGTTGGTGAACTCGATGAAATAACACCTGCAAAAATGGTAGTACAGGATATTTATAACAAATTAAAAGGGGGAAAAGAAATCTGGATAATTAAAGGTGTTGGACATGGTGCTTTGTTTTATAATAAAGATAGTTTTCATAATTATGTGAATAGGATGGTCGTATTTTATGATAAATATTTAAAATGAAAAAACGGGGCATAACGAGCCGTCAGCCGCAAGCCGGGGCAGCTGGTAAGGAGAGGGATCCCGGTCACTAAACATGAAAACGAATCGCAAACATAAAGTCTGGTAAACCCGGCCAGCGGCTGCCGGCGGAGCGTGTGT
>PLLX01000064.1 GCA_003141415.1 Bacteroidales bacterium | reverse complement strand
TAGTGGATGATCGTTTTAGTACCTCTTCTCGCTGGCGAAGTTGTGAATGCCGACCAGGGTGGTGTTTGTTCAAGTATGAATTCAATCATTGCCAAACTGCCTCAAACTGTTCCGAATTCATATGTAATTTCTTCAAGTGGCTGCACAGATTCACAGGACAATCTGTATTTTAATGCTGAAGGTAACAGGAAACTTGGAAAGAGATATGCGGCAAAAATGCTTTCCATTATGGGTTATAAGGCCACAATAACTGAGTAACTATTAATTTATTATGAAAACTTTTTTGTTCAATAGCGTACTTTTCTTCATTCTTCTGGCTAGCCATGATATTCAAGCCCAGGACAGACTTTACCGCAATGAATTCCCTTTACATGATGTCACATTACTTGACGGGCCTTTTAAACATGCACGTGATCTGAATATTCAAACTCTTTTGAAGTATGATGTTGATCGTTTACTTGCTCCTTTCCGCAAAGAAGCCGGGTTGCCGGCAAAAGCATCATTTTATCCTAACTGGGAAGGCTTGGATGGGCATATAGGTGGGCATTATTTATCAGCAATGGCAATGAATTATGCTGCTACCAATAATGCTGAATGCAAGAAACGTATGGATTATATGATTTCAGAACTCAAAACTTGCCAGGAAGCAAATGAAATAAATAATTCTGACTGGGGAAAGGGATACGTTGGCGGAGTTCCGAAAAGTAAGACAATCTGGAGTACTTTGCAAAAAGGAGATTTCACTGCATATCGGTCAACCTGGGCACCCTGGTATAATTTACATAAATTATATGCAGGGTTAAGAGATGCCTGGATATATACAGGAAATAAAGATGCCAGAACAATTTTTCTAAAATTCTGCGATTGGGGTATAGACTTAACCTCTTCACTTACAGATGCACAAATGCAATCGATGCTTGATTCGGAACAGGGAGGCATGAACGAGATTTTCGCTGATGCTTATCAGATATCAGGCGATGAAAAATATCTTACTACCGCAAAACGATTCTCGCATAGAATGTTGCTGGATGCAATGTCAGCCGATGATGATAATCTTGATAATAAACATGCCAATACGCAGATCCCGAAAGCCATTGGATTTCAGAGAATTGCCGAACTTACTCATGATAAAGACTTTATAGAGGCAGGTAGTTTCTTCTGGGAGACTGTGACAGCAAAACGATCGCTTGCTTTCGGAGGGAACAGCAGAAGAGAGTTTTTTCCAGGCGCTGCTTCATGTATTGATTTTATTAATGATGTAGAGGGCCCTGAATCGTGTAATTCATATAATATGCTTAAACTGACGGAAGATTTGTTCAGAACTAATCCGTCATCAAAATATGCAGATTATTATGAGAGAACTTTATATAATCATATTTTGTCAACCCAGCATCCTGAACACGGTGGTTATGTCTATTTTACTCCAGCCCGCCCGCGTCACTACAGGGTATATTCCGCACCAAATGAAGCAATGTGGTGTTGTGTAGGAACCGGTATGGAAAACCATGGAAAGTACAATCAGTTTATTTATACTCATAAAAATGATTCTTTGTATTTAAACCTCTTTATTGCGTCGGAACTTAACTGGCAGGAAAAAGGGATAAAAATTATGCAGGAAACAATATTCCCCGATGAGGAAAAAACTAAACTCACAGTGACTAAAGGGGCATCACATTTTTGTCTGATGATCCGATATCCCTCATGGGTGCAAGATAATAGCTTGAAAATCTTTGTCAACGGCAAAACCGTGATATACAAATCTCATCCGTCATCTTTTATTGCTGTTGACCGGTTATGGAAAAAAGGCGATGTGGTTCAGGTTTTGTTACCTATGCATAATTCAATTGAGCATTTACCAAACGTGCCTTCCTANNCATAATGCATGGTCCGATACTACTTGGGGCAAAGACCGGAACTGAGGATCTGCAAGGCCTCATTGCTGATGACAGCCGTTGGGGCCAAATTCCTGGTGGGAAAAAGCTCCCTGTCGATAAAGCACCTATTATTATTGAAGATGACATTTCTAAAATCGCTGATGAACTGGTGCCTGTAAAAGATAAACCACTGACATTTACCACTCCGGGGCTGAAGATGATCAATCCGATTAATGTTGTCCTTGAACCTTTTTATAGGATTCATGATGCAAGATATATGATGTATTGGATGGCTCTGACAAATACACAATCCCATTTTTATCTCGACTCATTGGCTGTGCATGAAAAAGAATAAAAGCAATTGAAATTAATCACTCAATCTTTATATAAACAATCAAAATATCCATCTAAATTCATTGCAGACATTATTAATACATTTCTTATGAAGAAAATTTTATTTATTACTCTTGGGTTAATTCTGAATTCAATGNNGCTCAGAAGAACGGGCTAAAGATCTTATAACCCGTTTGACAGTGGAAGAAAAAGCCGCATTGATGTGCGATCAATCAGATGCCATCAAGCGCCTGGGAATTAAGAAGTTTAACTGGTGGAGTGAAGCACTGCATGGACTGGCAAATAATGAAAACGTGACAGTTTTCCCTGAACCAATTGGAATGGCAGCCTCGTTTGATGATCAGCTTTTATTTAATATTTTCAACGCTGTTTCAGACGAAACAAGAGCCAGATATAATGAATCACAACAAAAGGGGCAGGAAAACACGCGATTTCTAAGCCTCTCGGTCTGGACTCCAAATGTTAATATTTTCCGCGACCCGCGTTGGGGCAGAGGTCAGGAGACTTATGGTGAAGATCCTTACCT
>PLLX01000085.1 GCA_003141415.1 Bacteroidales bacterium | reverse complement strand
GTCCCGATAAGTGGACGAGCGTTGGGTATCATAATGAAGTTGTCCGGGCTGCCGAAGGCAATTAAAGCACCGACCTTGTTAGCAGTAGTTTTTAAATTTCTTAATCACGGATTTCTCCTGCTTAAAGAGAGTCAATATCCCTCTATTCATTTGTTGAAAAGTCATATGGTAACAAGTCAGCAATGCGTTGTCTTTCGATTTCTCCTTCCCAGATAATACCCTCTGGTTCGAAATATCCACTTGGATCAAAAGAAACACTCTCCTTAAGAAAAACAATAAAACTCGTAGGCTGCTTTGTATAGTAAGAAATACCTAAACCACCTGGACATTTAAGATATTTTGTACGGCTATCTTTTTGAAATACTATTTTCTCATAAGGGACAATCTCGTTTGCTGAATTCCTTACTGTAAATCCTGCAGAATTTAAATCATTCGTCCAAAGCGCCCTGAAAAAATGGATTCTCGACCCAAGGTATGCAAGTTTTCTTTTTCTTTCAAAGTATTGCTTTTTTGCAGCCGTAGCTGTTGAATCCTCCCGGAAGATAATATTTCCCTTAAAGAGAAATGATTTACTTTGTTTGTCATATTCAAATTTATCAAGGTAATAGGTGATTTTGTATCCTAACGCTCTATTATCAATTAGTATTGGTTTGGTTGCGTATGCTTTCAGTGTATCTTTATTTGAGCTATATTTAAATCTTATGTCATCCTCATTGGTTATTTTACAATTCATGGCATTCCCGGTAGTTCCAAGAAATTCATTTCTGAAAATCGTTAAATTTTCACTCCTTTCCAATCCATGAAATTTGGCATTCACTGTTACTTCATTCAATTCAAACAGTTTTGGGTTCATATAAACGGCATTCGGTTTAACAGTTGAAAAATCTTTCAGTGTTACAGAATAATAACCTATAGCACTAATTGTCAAGGGCATTGAAGGATGATATTTAGAAATATCCAAATGAAAGTTCCCATTCTCATCTGACAGAGTTCCGACTGAGGTTCCATTAAAATATACCGATGCCGAGTAAATAGTACTTTTGGTTTTTATATCGAAGATGGTTCCTTTAATAACTTGGTTATAAGCAACTAAATTGATATTGAAGAAAAGAAATAATAGAATTAACCTTCTCATTAGGTAAATTTTAATACCCGTTTATAATTATGAAGAGAAATAAAGTATACTGAATATTTTTACTGTTCCTTATCGTCCGAGTTATAGCTAGTGTTTTAAAATTGTCTCGATGTAACTAATTTTCTGTATTGGTTTGTCGTGAATTTGATCTATGTTTCTATTTTTTTTAGTTCATGCTAATCTGTGTATTTACCTCTCCTGAGTAACCATTTTCAACTTCTATCCCATTAGCTACGACTTCTAGCCTTGTTCGACGATCACTTGTGAAAAACTCTACTTTAGCCTGNNAACGAGGAGAGTAAAATACTCTTGGGGCATCCAACCCATCAAGAATAAATGTTTTAGTACCCAGAGGATCGCCTCTATAAGTATTATTTGAATATGTTTCAATTATTACCAACGATTGCAAGATAAACTGCGGGAAACCAATAATTGGATAATATGCATAATACATTCCAATACTTTTCCCTGGTGGCACTACAAGTATCCTTTTTATTGCATCTACATGAAAAGAGGATAAAGTCTCCAATGGTGTAAAATCAAATCCCTCTCCATTCCAATATTTTTTCCCATCGATTACATATATTGGGAACCAATAACTTCCACCTCTGCCCGCAAGTCTGATAATCGGTAATAGTATACTTTTCAAGCCGTTTTTATTATACCATATTGCGCCATATTCCTCAACCAGAAGATCATAAATGTTTTTATATCTGTTGCCCCCGGGGTCTAGAGAATCGAGGTTAGCTATCTTAATGGCATCTTTATCATAATTACGCCACCAGTTTTTAGCTTTTGCTTTTGCTGTTACAACTACCTCCCCCAAATTAATGGACATTGAACTATATAAGGGAATTTTAGATATTTCAGTTTTTTTAACTGCCTGCACCCCCTTTATATATTCTACAGACGAAGATGCTAATGAGTAACTAAAAGATGGTAATGTGGCAAACTGCGGTGGGGAAACCGGATTATCAAGGATTATCTCTCCATTAAATGGCTCCTTTTTAGGTGTGGTTGCTTGCAGCATCGCATGGGACTTGCCATGCATTAGAGATATTTGAAACTTGAATTTCCCAAGACTATCGGGTTTGGATTGTCCTAGATAGGAGTTTTTGGAACCGCAAATTAGTAATAAGCCAATATCCCGATAATCGAATTTGTTCTCTTGCTTTTTACTACCATTAAATTTTATTTTCCCAGAGATATTAAAGTTTTTTTCTGCATCGAATTGTAATTCTTTTGGGCTCCTATTGTTTATTAAAAATTTTCTATATCCCTGCGTCAGTAGTAATAAATCCAGAGCGACCTTATTTGTCGTACAATCATCCTTAAAGTAGAAGTCTGCATCTTCAATGTGGCCCTTAAGTTCCGATTCAAGTAACTTGTAGGCACTTATTCCATGGACTTCTGAATTTTTTATCAATTGTTCTTTATCTAATACAGCCAGGGATAAGTCTGTCTGAATAGGGGTCCCATCCAGACCGGTTGCTTTTATTAAAAGGGTTACTTTGGAGCGTTTCCCATATGAGGAAGAGTCTGGAATAACTTCGATTTTAAACCGTTGATTTTTATCAACATAAATAAGGCGTTCGCATTCAGGTTCAAAACTTGCACTCAAAACAGTCAGCCTGCAAACACCTTCCGGGATCAGTTCCACAGGTATCTGTATCTTGCATGAATCCATGAACGTTTTTACATGGGTTGAAAACCAGATTTTTCCATAAGAACTACCAACGACGTACTTTGATGTTATTGCTCTTGAACCTACTTGTTTTATCAAAAGGAATGGATCTTTGTTATTTCCTGTAAAGTTGACAGACATAATAGAACCCTCCTCTGATACAATCGGCAGTGGAACAATATATTTCTGATTGTTATACCAGAAATGGGCAAAGTATTTTTTTTTGGCCAGGGGTTTTAACATGAACGCTCCCATCCCTTTATGCGTGCTTTTAAAACCAGAAACTACGGTCTCTTCATCTGTTCTAATTTCTCCGTCTATTTCCTTTCCTAAGCCATCCGCTCCTATTGCTTTAAAGGCAATCTTGCTTTCCAACCCATTGACCAGATTGCCTCCTTCGGGGAAAAATTGAAGGTCAATATTCTCTTGAAGAGGAATTCGGAATTTCTTTTCAAAAGTTAAACGATCATCACTTATGGTAATTCTAAATTCGGCTATTGAATCCTGTGTTCTTAAACCTACAAGACTGTATTTGAGAAGATGTTCCTTTGTGTTTTCTGCCAGTATGCTGTCAATCTGAAATAACTGATCTCCGATTTTAATAGAGTACCTTATTGTATGGCTGTAACTATTATTAAGGTTACCGAGCTGATCTATTTCAAAAAACCTTAATCCGACTCTTAATGAATCATTTCCCGTCTGTTTAATAATAACAGGGACAAAATCAAACTGAAAATTCTGTTTGACAGGATTTATTGTAACCGCCTGATAGAATGGTTCCCCTGAATTCATATTTTGCATCAGTCGAGTATAAGCTCGAAGTGAATAATTGCCCGGACTTATTGTTGTATCGAGACTAAAATCTCCATGAGATGTGCCGTTTTGAATGAGTAGTCTTCTTTTTTGTGCAATAATGCCTTGATCGTTGACAAGATCAACATACAAAATACCACTTATCGAATCCAATAGTTGCTCAGGTCCATACCACAAGTAGGCTTTGAACCAAATGGTGTCACCTTGCAAATAATTTGTACGGTCGACATGAAGATATATTTTTTCGGATGGATGTTCCTGGTTATTACTAATAAAATCTTTAATTGAATCGACTTTCGATTGATGATCAGGTACATAAAACAACTGCTTAATAGTGTTATTAATTGGAGGCTGAATTAATTGAGATGATTTCTGTCCGGATAATCCTACAGGTACTATAAATAGTATCAAAACAACGAGCACAATAATTTTAAATTTCCACATGGGATGTTCTATTTGCTCAAATAATGCATTCAATTCAGGGATTTTAATTTTGTGAGTGAGGTTTGTCTACCGTACTGCCTAACAAAATAAACAAAATGTGTGCCAAATAAGTGTACTCGAAATACGAATTATGAAATAGTCTATCTAATTAAGAGTGATGGCATTGGCTATAACGGTAGTCTGTTTAATAAGCTATATCGATTTTTCAACTAAACCAGATTTAACGAATTCTTATTACTCTGGCGGTTTGATCAGTCATCGACTGTGTCAAGACTATGCTTTTCATAGCACCGTCCGAGTTAGCTGCTGCTTTTTTATTTGTCTTGCAGTCAGAAATCTCTCGTCAAGGGAAGGTATTTGTTGAGGCATTGTTTATCTGACTTCGTATTCAGCCTTACCCGTTACAGGAACCCCAGTCGTTGTAATACCTTCTGCTATAACATAAATAATTGATAAATTGTCTCCGTTGTAATAATTAAGAATTGTCTTTTTATTACCCCCCAGAATAAAATCAGGTTTCCAGAGAAGAGTTGATCTGAGATCAGGATCAAACGCTGAATCTGAATCGGATAAATGTTGCGGAGAGTAGAAAATCCGTGAAGCACTATACCCTGAAATCTTTTTGTTTATAGAGTATTTTACTGGGACATATGCCCAGCCTCCGGCCCTCGTAATCAGGTTGATAACTCCATTTGCAGCTCTCATTCCAAAAACGTTTGTTGAAGCAACTGATTTCAGTACATCTATCCTGTCAATGGCAGTGATTGGCATTGTTGTCAGATCCTCAAAGCTGGCATCGTTACCATCAATAAGGACAAGAGGATTTCCATTTTCGTTTATGGAACCCATTCCACGAATCTGGATTCTATAATCCGGATACGAACCTGAAACCACAACGCCAGCTACATGACCCCTCAGGATTTCAATCAGGTAAGGGTAGCTTTGCATTTGCTCCGTGATTATTACTTCACTGTCTGGATTACCATATTTTTGGCGACTACTCTCGATTTTAACAGTTTGAGGATCTTTGTGTCGTTCTGCAATTATTTTTACCTCCCCAAGACTTATCGTGTCAGAAAGTTTGTATTTCTTTCTTATAGATTCATTAATCTCATAATAGGTTTTCAGACTGCTCCACTTATTTTCAACTAAGATTGAAACCTGGGACAAACTATCAGTCACTTTTGCCGGTATGTAAATTACTGAATCTAAAAGCAGAACCCCCTGCAGACGATCTTTTTTACCTATTCCTGTAACAATTAATCTTGCATCTTCTGTAATGTCAATGCCAGAAAGGCTGAACCTCCCTGTGGTATCAACCGGAACTGTTGTTAAAAATGAACTTTTACTTCCGAAAATTCCAATACTCACTCTGGAGTTTTCAACACGTTTGTTCAAATAGTATCGTCTTAGTCTCCCTGATATCGTAAAACCATTTTCCGGCGGGAAATAGGTTTTATCGTACTTCCATGCGAAGTCACGCCAACCCTGGGTACGCAACAAAATATCTAAATCCTTCAATCTGTCAGGATTTGACGGATCAAAATAATAAGATGGATCCTCGACAAATCCATGAACATCCGATTCAAGCAGAAACCATGATGAAATAGTCCTGGGGAAAGGGGATGAGTTCTCTGTGAGACTTTTATTAACCACAGCTAACGATACATTTCCCTTTCTTTCAACAGTTGAATCCCCTGAAAGAGAAATTTTTAATAAAACAGGTTCTCTCTTGCTATAAAGGAGCTTATCACTTTCAATTATAATTTTTGCAGGGGCATCTCTTTGGATGTAAACAAGTCTTTCAGAGAGAGGAAGATCTTCCAGGGTAGTAAGGGATAACATTAAAATTCCATCGGTAAGGTCATCGGTTGGGATAACAAAATTTGTAACAGGAGAACTAACCTTATAACGCATCGTCTTAATAACTTCCTTTTGTCTCGAAAAAGTGAGTAACAAGTCATGTTCTGAAACAAGTAACAGGGTTTTAGGATTTGTCTTAGTGGTAATTAGTAACTCATTATTTTGATTTATTGAAACGCTTAATGTTACACCAGTTGAGAAACTCGTTGGTAATTCAGTTTTGATATCAATACTATCGGCACCTCTGAATATTGAATAATAACTTAAGCCGGGTATGGGTCTGAGGAAGAATGTACCCATACCAAGGTGAGTGGATCTGAATATGGTAATAAGATCACCAGTTGAGGAATATATCTTGCCAGTAACATCACATCCTTTACCAAGACTATTTACTGCCTTATATGCAACAATTGAAGATACATTGTCAACCAGCGAACCGCCTTCGGGAAAGAAACTTATCCGGATATTATTTTCAACATATTTTATTGTATCCGGGATTCCGTTTTGCTTATCGTTTGGATTTATTACACTGATTTCTTTGGTGAAAAATAACTGATCGCTGAAATTCCTCATATAGTTGGTGTATGCCCGTAAATTGTATCTGCCTGACATGATGTCATCTGGCAACTTGAAATCGCCGCTACCTAAACCACCCTCAAGTCTTATTATCCTACTCGATATGATTTTTGAAGAAGGAGAGATCAGTTCGACATGAAGGTTATTACTCTGGTTGGTGAGGAGCCTGTTTGCTGCTTCAATAAGGTACGCCTTAAACCAAATATCATCTCCCGAGTAATAGTAAGTGCGGTCAGTGTGGAGATAGACCTTCTCGATTAAAATTAAAGAGTCATTGTTGGGTTGTTCTGGTACATTATAATTACGGTTTTTTTGATCCTGTATAGTACCTTTAATTATCTGGGAATAGCCAGGTATACAGAAGTTGAATAAAAGCAGGAGAAAGATGGTTTTTCTCATGAACTCAATTATTAATTTATTAACAGCAAAAATTGTTCCATTTAGCTAGACGACATTTAATTGTCCAGAAGATATAGTCCCGCTAAATGGGCAGGATTTATCATGTCACGATAAAATTGTCAAGGTGGCGCCCGATAGCTATCGGGAGCAAAAACCATGACAGCTGAGCGCCTGCCTGCCGCCTGCCTGCCGACGTCGTCAGACGAAGGCGACTACGTCGGCCGAAGTCCGAAGGCAACCGAGTCCCGCTTCAGCGGGACGAGCTCGACGAAGTCAATTAAACCTACCATCCGTGTTTAGGATTAATTTTAAAACTGTCCAGATGCACGAAAACTTTATCGTCCAGTCTTCAATCTTGATGACAGGCAGGGACGGGCTGGAAGGCTTATATGTTTGTT
>PLLX01000054.1 GCA_003141415.1 Bacteroidales bacterium | reverse complement strand
AAAGATAAAATGAGAAGAAGGTTGAAAAGTTGAAGCGGGTTAAAGAAGTTGAAGGGGAGATTGGGTGAGAGGGAGAAGGGGAACAACAAATCATGTCTGTGTTTTCAGTCTTTTGATCTTTTTTAAAAAACTGCCATATGATTCATCTTTCTTTGTCGCCATATATATATATCCGCTGGCAAACATGAACAAAGGAATATGAAATGAGTAGATAAAATTGTTTAATAATTTATACCACTCAGGTGAATTAGCAGGTAAATAATGACCTATGACAACCAAAACGATGCAAATTGCTCAAGCTATATCAACAGCCTAGATCTGTTTCATAATTTTTTAATTATATGAAGTATTTAGCCCCCCTGGTATTGATTTTATCAAATTTACTTAAATCAAATTTCTACAGATTTTATATTGAAATATAGGCATTCCTGATCCGATTCGACATTCTAATTACTTTAATTATTTCCTGCGGAGAATACTTCAGCAGCAGATAGATTCTGTTCAACGGTGAGGCTGAATTCCTGTACAGTTGGTAAAACTCTTCATAGAATTCCTTTAAAGGGAGTCTGGTTTCCTGAAGACTATGCAGCAAATCAAAATAATCGTAGTTACGGGTTATTAATTTATCTTTAACTTCCTCGTAATAATCTGTTCCTGGTAGAGGAGTAAGAACAGAGAATACAGGAAGATGCAATCGCAGACTCCTGCAATACCTCTTGAATTCCCTGAAATCGTTACGGGTAAAATCAGGCTTAATAATAAATGAACCAAATATGCTGATATCAAGGTTCTGAAGTATTCTTATCGCCTCTTCATTGTCCTTTGTGGATGATTTCTTTCTGACATCCTTCAGGTCTTTGTCCCTGAAGAATTCGAGTCCGATAAATATTCTTTCAAGACCAATCTCCTTCCACTGGTTTAAATGTTGCCTGGTTATACCGGTAATCCGGATGATTCCACCAGTGTCCGTCGTATAGTAGCCGGCCTTCGTCCTTAAACTGCTGGTAAATAGCAGTTCCCGGATACGGCATAAGAATATGGAAAAATGCAAAAGTGAATTTATTCTTAATTGCAAATTCTACTGTTTTTTCAATTGTTTCGATGGTGTCAAAGTCGTTACCAATCATGAAGCTTGCCCAGGTTAAAAAGCCATAGTCGCGTAAGATTTCCATCTCTTCTCTATAACTGTTGAAATTGCGTAAATTGGGCGATTTATGGAACCATCTGAGTGTATTAATGTTGATAGATTCGAACCCCACCAGGTTACCAACGCATCCGCTATCAGCCATTAGTTTGAGCAATTGTTTGTCGTTCACCATATTAATACTCGTTTGACTTGCCCATTTTACTTTAAGTGGTATAAGTTCTGTAAGAAAAGCTTTGAGGTCTTTTATATTGAAAACCATATTATCATCAACAAATAGAATGGTTTTAAGCTTATCCTTTTCAATTTCGTACAAAACATCTTCTATTTTACGACAAGCGTGTGAATGATGGAAAAATTTTGTTACAGAACAAAAGCTGCAATTAAACTCGCATCCCCTGCTGAATTGAATTAAGGAAACAGGCAAATATTTTTTTCCTTTGAAAATTGTTCTGTCCGGGAAACAACCTTCTTGTGGATGTCCAAAAGGTGCTTGATATGTTTTTTGTAGTTTACCAGTTTTAAAATCTTTCATTATTTGATCCCAAATAGGTTCTACATCTCCAATTACTACCGCATCTGCATATTCTACACCTTCACCTGGCAATAGCGAAACATGGACACCTCCCAGAATTACTTTTACATTTCTTTTCCGGTATTCTGAAGCAATTTCGTAAGCTCTCCGCGCGCTAAACGAATCGACAGTAATGGCAGCTAAAGAAATATTTTCATCAAATGGAATTTTTTCCAACCTGTCATCATACAAACATACTTCGTCGGGAATTTTAATAAGTCCGGCAATAATTGCCAGTTGCAAGGGTTCCATGCTGCCGTCAACTATGTCGTAGCCTGAAATTATATCACCCATGCCAGGTTTTATAAGTGCAATTTTCATTTTAAAAAATATTTGGGGTAATCTTCCTTCTGATATAATGTCTGTAGTGAAAATTGATGGCTAATGAAAATATCAGCATTTTAGGGTTTTTCCAAAGTGAACCATTAATAACAATACGGCAGAAAATGGAGTAAAGTGAAAACACCTTATTGTTGAGCCACCAGTACATTTCTGTCAGTTTTTCAGGTGTGATGCTTTTAGGAATGTGCACACACTGAGTACCATCAAACTTTTCAAGGTCTTCGGTAAGTAATCTCCCCTGGGCTTTAAATTCTTTGAAAAGTGCAGTTCCTGGTATAGGGGTAAGAATGTAAAATCGCGGAATGGGTACTCGGTTGCGGTTTATAAACTTGTAGGTTTCGCATATCGATATTTCGGTATCGAAATCTGTTCCGATTATCATTTCAGTAGAAACAGTTATACCGGACTTAGCCAGTATCTTGATGTTCTGTTCATGTTCGTTTGCTTTTAACCATGTTTTGCCGAAGCTGTCGATGGCATCCTGCTGAACACTTTCTATTCCAAAACTCATTAAATCGCAACCTGAATTGCTGACCAGTTTCAGTAATTCCTGGTTTTTTGCCAGATGAATAGCGCACTGGCTTGCCCAGTTCATTTTAAGCGGTTTAATTTTTTCGCAAAGCTCCTTTAGGTAGTTCGGATTAGAAACGATGTTATCGTCAATCAAATAAAAACGATTGTAACCCAGTCGCTTAACCTCTTTAATGTCACGGATAACCTCATCTACCGGACGGAATAAATATCTGCCTTTATACAAACAGGCAATGGAGCAAAAACTGCAGTAAAACGGGCATCCACGGCCTGCCTGTACAGGCAGCATTGAGCCGATTTTCTTTTTTAACAAAAGATCATAACGGGGCAAAGGGAGGTCTTTAAGTTCGGTCAGGGGATGATCATAAACTCTTTTTATGGTTCCTGTCTCTTCAAAATCCTTATACATCATTGGGTATGAGACCTCTGCATCACCTATGATTAACGAGTCAACAAATTCTATTGCTTTATCAGCTGCAATTGATGACATGTATCCTCCCATCACAACGGGTTTTCCCCTCTTTCGAAACTCAGCTGCAATTTCGAATCCTCTGAATATGGCATGTCCCATAGAACCGATGGCTATTATGTCAGCATTGCTGTTAAATGGGACATCATCAACTACTTCTATTACAAGCTCTACGTCCCAGTTTTCAGGAGTATAGGCAGCAAGAAGAGGAAAAACGAGTCCGGGCAGATTGATACGCTTCTGCTTGCATAATCCACCATTAGTTGCATATTGAGTAGGCTGTATAAAAAGAATCTTAGGCATAATCATGTTCCTCCCTGAGTTTCTTTTTATATTGATATGTCACTTTTTGTGAACCCAGCAGAATTTTCCACAACATTCCAATACTATACTTGCGGAAATGTGACCACAAAACTGCCCTCCTGAAAAGAATTTCATAATACGCCTTAAGGNNAAATTCCGGTTTTGGGTAATGGTGTAAGGGGCTGAAGATTTACATACTGAATCCCAAGTTCCTTAACTTTATTGGCCATCTGCTTAAAATCATCATCGTCCCAGTCAGGAGAAAGAATAATGGTTGCATAGCAATCTATATGATTTTCATTAAGTATTGCCATTGCTTTCTTATTGTCCTCCAGGGTGGTCTTCTTATTAAAGTTCTTCAGTTCTTTTTCCGAAAAACTTTCAAATCCCACAATTATCGTATGTAATCCAATGCTATGCAATTCTGCAATTAGATCAGGGTTATGTGCAATGAAATCAGCACGCCCGTAAACAAGAAAATACTTGCGTATCCTGTTCCTCCGCAATTCAGAAACAAACAAGCCAAGCCGCTTTCGGTCGGTCAAAAAATCATCATCCACAATGTAAACATTCTCTTCCTTTATATCCTTAAGTTCACGGATCACCTCGTCCATGGGGCGCTGCCAGTAACTGTTTCTGGTTATGACCCTGCAGAAACAGAAGGTGCAAGAATATGGACACCCGAAAGATGTTTTTATAAGTGCAACTTTATTATGAAAGATGTAAAAATATTTGTGCCTGTATTTTTCAGTAATAGAACGATCGGGAAACGGAATACGGAAATCAAAGACTGGAAGCGAGGCTTCGTTCATAATCATTCCCGGGGTCAATACTCCTGGAGGCATATCTGCTTCTCTTGCGATGAAACCGAGCAATTGAGTAAAGACAATTGCAGGATTCCTTACTACACGAAAATCAACCGAAGGGTCATCAAAATCTTCCGGGCAGACCTCACAGTGTACACCTCCAACAACCGTAGTAAGAATAGGATATATTTTTTTTGCAGTGCGGCAATAATCCACTATTATTCTTACATGGGTAATGTAACCGGTAATACAAAGGACGTCAGGTTTTACATGAATTAGAAAGTGTTCCAATGATTTTTTTTCAATTATTAAGTCAGCAAGAAAAGATTCATCTACTGGTCGTTTAAGGGCGCTGAGTATTTCCAGTTCCAACGGCTCGACAATCATCATATGCTGTAAGCCGATAGTCTCAGGTGACGGTTTGGGACGGACAAAGAGTATTTTCATGCCAATACCTCCTTAAAAACATGTACTTCTGGTAAATCTCTTTTATATGACATCATTCCCTGACAAATCCTTATCAAATTGTTCATCAGCAGGTTGCTGTGACGTGCTTCCATAAAACGCTTTTCAGGGATTCCACCCATTCTCATTTTGGGGATCTCAGCAGTTTGACCCAGATCAATTTCCCCGGCACCCATTTCAATACCTCTGCGAACAATATGTGCCAGCAGAAGAAGATAGGTACTATTATCAGTATTCATCTGGTAGTTAATACCGCCAAGGAAATAATACATTACTTTTTCATGAAACAGGGTAATGTTCCAGCCGATTATTTCACTGCCTTTCCTGTAATTTGTCAACCGAAAAAGGTCCGGGAGGTTGAGGAAAAAATCATAAGTCAGCTTTTCGAGTTTCGCATCACTCTTTTTATATACCTCCAGATACTGGTTGTACATTTCCCGTGAAAATTCCCTGCATGGAAGAGTTTCGAGAATAATGTCATGATTGGAATTTAAAAGCTTCCGCAACCTCCGGCGGTAATCGGAACGCAGAGCCGAATNNAAGCATTTTTTTATTATAATCGTTGGAAGAGTATTCCCATGAGCATGCATAATTCCCTGAGCTTCATCCAGCAGATTCAGAAACAAAACGAAGCCCTTCAGCACTGAAAAAAGATGCTTTTGTAATATCTGAATATGAAACTTGTCTCCGATAAAGCCAGGACAAGATACCGAACAGGGAATTCCGGCGATATGCATTTCTAATGGGCTTTTCAGATGCATAAAGGTTAACAGGTCCAGCCGCAGAGTATAAAGTACGGCTCCGGCTTTCAGTTCCCCTGATTCTTCGAGAAGCCAGTAACGCTGTTTGCAGGGATTGTATTTTTCTGCATGAACAAGAAATTCTCTTTTCTGAAAATAATTCTTAGCCACGTCATCCCAGGCAGCTGGGAGCTCACAGGCAGAATAATTCAATGAAAAGTTGATGTTCATAATTTTCCGTCGTAAACTGCATAACTGCGGTATGGCAAAGGCTTTATCCCTGTGCTGCGGTGAATCATTCGGGTCACCAGGGCAATGGAGCTCTTGTTTTCTTCGAAAATAAAGCCGCCTTCACAGTATTCAAAACCGCATCTTTTGAATACAGGAATGGATTTCATAAGAAGGGAAAAACCGACGGGACTTTTTTGAAGCTCTGGTAATACGCCGATCTCAGTAAAACGAAAAACCTTAATTCTTTTCCCCGTCCTGAACTTTAACACATCCCAAAAATTAAGGTCTCTCTGCGAAGTAACAAGTTCATTGAAATCCGGATACCACAGGAAGAATCCGGCCGGTTTTCCATTAAGTTCTGCAAGAATCAGATTTTCATTCCGGAGCAGAAAACGAAACGGGTAAAAAAGTTCATGATCTTCTTTATCCTCCCTGTCTGCCCAGAAGGGATGACTGGCAAATGCCCTGTTATTGAGAAATGTGTAGATACTACTTTCCCTGGTTAATTGCTTTTTGTCCATAAACCGTACCTCAAGACCATTCATCTTTTTTGGTGGTCCATATGACTCTGCCCACCTAATGTATTCTTCCATCCGGAAACGAAACGAGAACATTCGTCTTTGGTTGAGTTCGGAAAAGTAGGAAGGATAATGAGGCATGGTATAGGGTAATCCGAATAATGGAGGTTCGTCAAAGCGGTTGAGCAGAAACCCTGCTCCATAGTTCAAATGTCCATTAAGGCCAACGACTATTTTTTTCAAGTCCGGAAAGCGTTTCCTTGCCTCGTTACGAATCAGGTCAAGAAGGTTGCCCTGTTCGGGTAAAGCTTCAAAAAATGAGACCTGAAGGTAATCATGAAGATTTTTATCTCTTATCATGGCAAAACGCCCTATTGTATCATTTCCATCCCTTATTATGTACGGTAAAACCTCTGAATGGCTGTGATATGCCGAGGGACCTTTTATTAGTAAATGCTCAATACTCCTTTCTGTGCCACGATAGTTTTTATTGCCCCGGTATACTCTATGGGCAATATCATAAAATGTTTTCAATCCATATTTATTGTCGACAGCTTCGCATTTCATATAAAATACTCCCTCGGTTTTGTGAATCCTAGAAACTCAAGATAAGAAGAAGCAGAGTAGGATCCGGCATTTCCAAAAACAACAATATCACCTATCTCACACAATGGTAAATCAACATCTCTGCATAAAAAGTCCCTCGAATAGGTTGAACATCCAAAAACAGAAGTTCTGTATATTAAACCATTTTTAACAATCTGCCCGTTACGCAGCAATACAACCGGATGATTAGGAACATCCGGATACAAAAGTGGGCGGGGGAACTGCACCGAAGAAGCATTTACACCGACAAAGAAATTATTGCTGCGTTTTTTAACATCGGTTACCCGACATACAAAATAGCCTGCATTGCCACCAATAATACGTCCCGGTTCAAGTATCATCTTAATTGGTCGATGCAGGTCAGACGATACGTTGCACATAAGTTCTGACACTTTTACCTTATATTCTTCCATATCAAACGAGGATTCGTCCTGGTTATCAATCCCAAACCCCCCACCCAGGTTCAGATACTGAATATTGGAAAAATAACCGACAAGCCTTATCAGTTGCCTGTAGCAGTTAATTAAGTAACCTATTTCAAAGATATCGGTTCCGACATAAAGGTGTAATCCTATAATAAAAGGGTCTCCTTTCAGATCTTTAATTTCTTTGATATTAAAGCCAAGACGGCTTTCTTCCCCAATGAAAAACCCGGCATGAGTTATTCGTGAATAGGTCATTTCGCCAATGTTACAACGGATCCCGACATATTTCCCGGGAAAAAGTTCTTTCCATCTTTTCAGCTGCGAGGGAGAATCGAGATTCACCTGGGCACCAATCCTGTTAACATAACTCATGGTATCATCATCCATACCCGATGAGGTAAAAACAAGGTCACCCCCTTCAAAACCTGCAGAGATAAGAATGTTGCAATGATTCACGGAATTTGCAAATGCTGATAAACCCTCTTCGCGAACAATACCCAGAAAATGGGGATTCACATTGGCCATTGACGCAAAATGGATAGACTTGTGGGGATATGGAATCTCTATGAATTTACGGCAATTATTTCGTATTGATTCGACATTATATACATAAAAGGGCAACTTTTCTGAATTCAGTTTATCGACAATGAAATCAATCAATTCCTGTTTCAACAGCATTTCAGTAGATATTAATGAAAAGCATGAAAGCAGACTCTAAATACATTAAAATCAGTAATTTAACCCTGTATATAAAATTTAACCCAACCTATTCAAACTTAAAAATTAAATGCAAGTTAAACAATCTACCGGAAATCAAATAAGAAATTTTCACTTTACTTACCATGAATAAATCCAACTGAAATCAGAACATCTTTTTAATCTGATATGTCTGAGTCTGAAAAGACCTTACCCTTGACCCTTGTTGACCGGATTTTTCAGTAGAGTACATTTGATTAATTATCAATTAATTATAACATTCATTCAAATTTACTACCATTAAACTTGCAGGGAGGAAAGGTACCCCCGCCAACGAGTGCGACATCGGACGTAAATTGATGTGGTAAAACATTTTACATGTATCTGTATATTAATATATTACATCATTATATAATTCGATTTTTATATATAGTGNNATGAAACAAAGCCAATATTATTTGTATAATTGAAAATAATAAAGTTACTTTATAAAGTAAACTTACTATAATTTTATAAAACATTCATATGAAAGACATTAATGTTAATGAAATTGCTGAAAATCTGCGTAGAGTGATTTCCCGTCTCCTAAAAATATTGAAGAACCATACAAAGAATGATGAACTGCTTTCTTTAACAGAAAGGTCTACGCTTGCTTCAATATATCAATATTCGGAAATACTTCCATCGGAATTGGCGGTAATGGAAAAAGTGACTGCTCAATCTATGTCACAAATTATCAATAAACTTCTCGAACATGGTTTTATTAAAAAAACTCCTTCCAAGACAGATAAAAGAAAAGTGATAATAACCATTACCGCAACTGGGGAAAAAATTGTTGAAAAAAGAAGATTAGAAAAGCAGGAATGGCTGGCTCAATCAATCCTTGAAAAGACTACACAAAAGGAAAAAGAATTATTGGTAAATGCAATTAAGGTGCTGGCAAAACTGGATGATTTAAAATAAATGAACATCAATACTTTTAGAGCATTTCGAAGCCGTAATTACAGATTCTTTTTTTTCGGGCAATCCATTTCACTCATTGGAACATGGATGCAACGCACAGCAGTGTACTGGCTAATATATGTGCAGACACATTCTGCGTTTATGTTGGGTTTGGCTGTATTTGCACTGCAATTTCCTACCTTTTTATTTTCTCCTCTGGGTGGAGTAATATCTGACAGATATAATCGCTATCGTGTATTGCTTACCACACAAGTNNGCACTCAGCGTTTTGCTGGGTATAATCAATGCTTTTGATTCACCTGCAAGGCAATCTATGGTGAATGAGTTAATAGATAATAAAGAAGATTTACCTAATGCTATTGCGCTCAATTCATCTATGGCAAATTTGGCACGGATGATTGGTCCGGCAATTTCTGGAATCGTATTAGAAAAACTTGGAGCAGGAACTTGCTTTCTAATTAACGCTTTAAGTTTTATGGCAGTCATTGTATCTTTATTAATCATGAGATTCCCGAAATTTATTCAGCAACCACATACTCAAAAAGTATTTCGGGAATTCAAAGAGGGATGGAAATATTTAAAGGTTACCCCGTCCATTGGTTTTGTAATACTATTCATTGCATGTGTCAACTTATTGGTGATACCTTTTATCACGTTACTTCCTGTCTTTGCCAAGGATGTATTTAAAGGAGACGCCTCTATTTTTGGTTACCTCAACAGTGCTATCGGACTTGGAGCAGTGGGTGGAGCATTTTTCTTAGCCTCATTAAAAGCAGGTGTTAATTTTAAAAGGGTTTTATTTACAAATTTATTGATTTTTGGCGGAGCACTGGTTTTATTTTCACATATAACTAATCTTCCGATTGCCTTGTTTTTTGCCATGCTGGCAGGTTTTGGCATGATGTCACAAAACACAATAGGCAACACCATAGTTCAAACCAATGCATCAGCCAAAATGAGGGGAAGGGTTCTCAGTTATCTTTTGATGGCAATTGCCGGAATGCAGCCTTTAGGGGGATTACTTATTGGAACAGTATCGCAATATATTGGTGCGCCAAATACTATTATAGCCGAAGGAATTGCAGCCGTGGTAATTGCTGTTTCATTTTTGCCTTTT
>PLLX01000032.1 GCA_003141415.1 Bacteroidales bacterium | reverse complement strand
TCTACTCTCTTTATTACAAACATGTTTTTAACAAGCCAGGCAGAGAAATTACGTTTGATTTAAGTTATTCCAGTTTTAAGGCAGAAAACTCTACAACCTATAGCACTACATATAGTATGCCCGACAATTTTTTAATAAATCAAGTAAATACTGTAAAACCCAAACAAAACTCAGAAAGCTTAAAGATTGATTATACTTCACCAATTACCGAAAAGCTCAAATTTGATGCTGGAATTAAGGCCAAATTACAATTACTGCAAGACAGGCAGTCGGACGAATTTAAATATGACGAAAGTATTTTTGCTTTATATGGAACAATCACATATAACTTTTCTAAATATACTTTGAGTACAGGTATACGAGCCGAAAAATCAACATCGGGATTAACCAATGGTTTTAACAATAACATTTTTGTTTTATTGCCTAATGCGACATTAAACTATAAACTTACTCCGAAACAAAACTTAAAAATATCGTACAGGGGTACTGTTGATCGTCCGAACATATATGAATTAAATCCTTACACTTCTATTGATGACCCTTTTACTGTCCAGAGTGGAAATCCTGATCTGAAGCCTGAATTCCGGCAAAATATTTCAATCGATTACTCGAAAAGCATTGGCAACAATTATATTTCATTACAATTATTTTATAAAAAAAGATCTGATGCAATTAATAACTATACGTTTATTAACGATACAGGTATTTTTGAAACACGGGTAGATAATCTGGGCGATATTCATGAGTATGGCTTTCAGTTAACAGGTGCATTAAAGCTTCATAAAGCCATTGCGATAAATCCATATTTTAAACTAACCGACATATATACATCGGGGAATAACCTCGCAAAGCAATACGATATCGACAACAGACATAGAATTGCATTCGAATCCGGCCTTTCGGCTATTATAACTTTCAAATACGATATTACTGCATCATTACAATTTCAGTATAACAGTCCTGTAATTGATATTCAAAACATATCGTTCAGTGATGCGGGCTATTTCTTTTTACTCGAAAAAAGCTTTAAACAAAAATTCAAAGTTGGTATTAAGAGTGCCCTTCCATTTTTAAGATCGTTTACTTATCAGGGGTCTGAAGTCAAAGGTGAAGATTTTTATAGTCATTCAGAAGGAAATGTAAAATTATCGGCCTTCCCTGTCTGGATTAATTTCAAATACCAGTTTAATTCTGGTAAAATATTAAATAGGATTAATCGTACTAAAGAAGATATCGATAATATGCCCAAGAAAGGATTTTAGGTTTGAAAATTATCAATAAACAAAGGGAAAACATTATTTCAAAGATAAATGATTAGCATATGGATGGCAAGACCTTATAAATTGTTAAAAGGCCTCCCGTTGATGCCTGGCACATTTGCAGCTCACACTTATCCCCACTAAATCCTAAAGCTGCAAAAGAGCCTGTCATCCTGTCCGGCTTGAATTTTAAAAAAATAATACTGTTTTTTCACTGTTAATAAATTAGAACCTGAACCTGACAACAAATAAAAGTCCAAGCATAACACGGACTGTTTAATTAATTGACATCATCGTGCTCGGCCTGCTGAAGCGGTCCCCGGTTGGCTTCGCAGAGCTCATCGCACTAAAGAGCTCCCTGACCTGATCGTTTCTCCTATCTTGCCTGATTTTGTTTCCTGCCATTTTTGATAATTTTTGTTAAAATATAATTGTGCTTACTTCATTTAAAAAATTATCGGAATGACAAATTGAATAATAGCCGTCTAGAGGACTCAAAATAATACTTGTACTAAAAACGAGTTGGCAGGCATTCTCACACCAACATACTCAGTTAAATTCTTATGCTGACGAAGGACAAAATCCATTCAGGGAATGACAAATTCTAAATTGTTGATATTTAATTATATAACGACAGATGCCCTTACTAATAATTTAGATCATATCTTTGGACGAGAGAAACATAAATTCCATATGCTGACAAACAAAAATTAATAGACTGAAAATCGAAAATAAATTTGATTTTAATACGAAAGAAACGATAACTTAAATATTTAAATATGAATACAGAAAATGATTTTATTAAAATGAAGAAGCAAATACGCTTTCTAATGACATATTCAGCTCTTATTTCTATTCTTCTAATTGTAATGTGGTTATTTGCTTCAAAAAAGAATAGCAAAATTCAAAGCTTTGATGAAATCAGTGTCAAACGAATAGATATCATCGAAAGTAACGGTGTGCCCCGATTAATAATTTCAAATAAAGAACTTTCGCCCGATGTTTTATCTTATGGAAAGACGTTTGGAATTTCCGGTAGAAATCGTCCAGGTATTATTTTTTATAACGATGAGGGCACAGAAAACGGCGGACTTACATTTATGGGCAACACTGATAGCATAAGCGGCAAATATACTGCAACTGGACATTTCTCTTTCGATCAATACAATCAAAATCAAGTTCTTTATTTACAATATTCTGACGAAAATGGGGAACGAACAACTGGTTTGTACATAGACGACTGGCATGAAGAGCCTGCTTTTCCAAAATGGCGCTCAATGTATAAATCTGCTCAAAACATGCCTGAAGGTCCTGAAAAGATAGCCAAACTTAATCAGTTAATGGAACCTGCAAAAGGTAACCCAGCTTATGCTCATCGAGTCTTTATTGGTAGGGACATCAATAAAGCGGCAATGATTAATCTGTCTGATAAAGAGGGAAAAACAAGAATCCAACTCATAGTCGACTCCCTTGGAACAGCTAAGCTGATCTTTTTGGACCAAAGTGGAAATATTGTGTATAGCTTACCAGAATCATTACATCAGACAAAATAGGCATAGCGGACTAACTCATGGTTAATAAAATACTTGTGCTAAATCGGACGATTAATTGGCTGCGCTTGTCTCGTGGGGGTGTTGAAAAAGTCAAAGAAACGATGTTAATAAGTTAGTAAAATAGGGGATAAAATGGCTGTTTTATCCCCCTGTTTATTCTCGGGATTTTCAGGAGAACGGATAA
>PLLX01000044.1 GCA_003141415.1 Bacteroidales bacterium | reverse complement strand
GCAAAGAGGAGAAGATCATGGAAGCGATTCTTAAACAATTTCAGCAATTCCTGAAAGAATATGAAGAAGGATTTATCAACGACAAAGAATGTTACGATAAAATAGCTTTTATTATCCTGTGTAAATCAGCAGGGATTAAAATGAATGAAAAAGAAGATTTGTAGCCCAACGCTGGGCATAAATTAACAGAAAGGAGAATTGTATGAAAACGTATACAGATTTAGAAACATTATTGAGAGAAAATAATATTCCTACTACTTATCTTGAAGAAGCTATTCAGAAAGGAATGGACTCAAAAAAGACATGGTTAGATCAATTGGAATTAAACAAAGCAAATGATTTCAGAGCTGTTTTGNNCCAATTCCACAAACCTTAGAATCTCTTCCATTGGCATTTAATTTCTTACAAGGTCTTAACAATTTAGAACCTTTTAAGATTATTGACTTCCAATATCTACAAGTTGGCAAGAATAAAGTCAAAACCACGAAAGTTATCTCAAGAAACTGGGACAATATTGATGTTCTTACAAGTTATATCGAACTATTCAATGAAATCAATGCTATCAAAGTCAATAACGGACAGAAAGAAATTGAAAACACTTTGTCTGCGTTTCTTATAGCATGGGGAGATTACACTAAGAATGGAATGGTCGCAGTTGTATCTGCTAATTCTTGGGATTATTTAGTATTATCAGATAGTGATGGTCGACATTGTGCATTTTCTTCTTGTGTCCGGTATAATGATAATGGAGGTGAATATTTTAATACTTGTCTTTACTATCTTGCTTCTCCTTCGGTTTTTATTGGATATACCGCCGAAAAAGATGATCTTGATAGAAAAATTGGTCGAATAATTATTTATGTCGGTGGGCTTACTGCTGTATCCACTGGAAGAAGATATGGTTCTATTTCTGATGGTACAGTTATTGCTATGAGGGATTACTGTCAGCAAAAGTTAAGTGATAAACAGTTACCGTTAGATACGATTCCACAATGTTCCAGATGGATTGTTAAATCAGGAACAATATCAGATAATCACGCTATTTCAAACAAGACAGGGGCTTATGTTGATACTGGTTATGGAGAGGTCACAGTCAAAAAAGATTGCGAACTTGAACCATGTATCATTGAACAAGGTTTTTGTCTTGATTGTGGCAATAAACTATACCGTGAAGAGCAAGGTGGAGTTTGCGAAGATTGCAGAGGTGATTCTTTGTCTTGTAGACATTGTGGAGATCATATCCATGAAGATGATGGATATTTCTATTGTGATGACGCTTATTGTAACAGTTGTTTTTGTGATTTATTCGGATATTGTGAAGATTGCGAAGAATATTTCCCGCAAGATGAGCTGTATGAAGTGCATACTGACCACAGAAATACAGCATATGTCTGTGAACATTGCCGAAGTTCTAATTACACACAATGTAATGACTGCGAAGAATATTTCTTTAATAAAGGCGTAACGGAAACCAATGGTGGAGATTATGTTTGTGAAAAGTGTCTTGAAGAGTATACATCGTGCGAAGAATGTGGAAGTTATACCAAAGATTTCACAGAAGTTAATGATGATTATTACTGTAACGATTGCTTAGAAACCAAATTCAAAGAATGTTCAGCTTGTGGTGATTGGACTCCAAAAGATGAACTTAAAGACGGGCTTTATGATAATTGCCAGCCGGAAAAGGAGGGATTATGCGAACAATCATTGACTGCATAAAAGCTAATCCTCTTGATCTGTTTGAAGGAGCTGATCTTTCCGATGGGAAAAATTATGCTTACTTCGCTGGAAAAGGTGAAATACTTTTACAGGCTCACGTTGATACAATTTTTCCGGCCAAAAAATTGAAAGAATTTAAAAACTTTATCACCGGAAAAGGATTGGGAGCAGATGATAGAGCAGGAGTATTTGCTTGTTTGGAATTAAAACAGAGATTCCCGAATATGCCGATATTACTAACTAATTTTGAGGAAAGTGGCGGCAAAGGTATGGAAACTATGGTTTTAAGTTTAAGTGATGAAGTGTTCAAAAATGTAAATCTTGCCATAGCTATTGACAGAATGGGTGTAGGAAATTATGTTACCTATAACGACTTACCCAAAAAGTGCAAGAATTACGTTGAGTCGTTTGGTTGGCATGAAGAAATAGGCAGTTTTTCTGATATACAAATTTTTACTGGATTTTATGAAATTCCATCGGTTAATATTGCCTGTGGATATTACAATCAGCATACAAAAAAAGAGTTTCTTGTTCTCGATGAATTACAGTTTACCATAGATAGACTTTCGGAAATGTTGGAAGAACCAATTAATAAAAGATATAAACCAAAGAAAACAGTAAGAAATAATTATTGGGATTACCGATACTGGAGAGATGATTTTAGTAGTGAAAACTATTTTGGAAAAGGTCAATGCCCATTTTGCAGTTCCTTAGACATTCAGGATTATGCGGATTTTGTTTACTGTAATCAATGTGGAGAAACATGGCACGCTTCAGAAATTGAATTTATTGAGAGTATTAATTAACAAAAGAGGAAAAAGTTATGGACATCTTAATCTTTAATGGTATGCAGGAAAGAAAAGGTCAAACAGCCTTACCGATGTTCACTGATACTTTGACAAGAACAACATTTCTTGTTCAAGATCACGAAGAAATATGGGAAGCGTTAGACAGGAAAAGAAAACAGTTTGGCATAATCCCAGAAATGGAGAAAAGAAAATGAAAACAATTATTAAAGATGGCAGAAGTCGTGTTGAAACAATAGTTGACAATTATAATGCTCAAAGTTACCTTGACCGAAAATGGGACGAAAAAATTAACAGAAGGGTTGAGTTTTGTGTTTGGGCAGTAATCGCCAGTATGATAATTTTTGTTTTGATAGTTGGGTATGTGTGGACTATATGAAATTTATAGGAATCTTTAATTACCAACAAGAAGTGTCGGCGCTTACGACTAAGGCCGACACCGAAGAACAGGCATTGCTTAATCTATGTCATGGCATGGCGAAGAAATACGGCGTCAGAAAAGGCAAAATGACGGCGTACTTCAACGGGCAGCATGACAATTATACGATTAAAAAGGAGAAATAATCATGTCAGAATATGAAATAGTCTGGAGAACAATATGACAATACTTACTAAAGATTTAATAGCAAATTTGGCTATCACTAAATATGCTGAAAAGATACAAGCTACAGATTACTTTCAAACTTGTGTAACAATGGGATATATTAATTATGCTTTTACTAAAGACTGTCCTCAACAATTAAGAAACGATTTAACGGAAACTATGGAAGCTGTTGAAAAAGTTATTGGAGTATGTGTTTTTTATGAAGCAATAATGGAAGTAATTACCAGAAATGAAATATTTTGGAATAAATAATTAACAGAAAGGAAAATAATTATGCTTTTAATGACAAAAGAAATTTCAAAACAAGCGCAAGAACAATATGCTCTAGGCTCAGATATGAAACAAAAAGTGGTGGCTAAGTTCTTTGACCCTTCTGGTTCATGGACATGGTATCTTATGAATCAAGACCCTGATGATAAAGATTATCTTTGGGGTATTGTTCATGGATTTGAAGTGGAAATGGGAAGTTTTAGTTTGTCTGAACTTCAGAATTTGAAAGGTCGCTTTGGATTAGGAATAGAAAGGGATAAGTTTTTTTCTCCTATTGTTGCAAGTGAACTTTGGGAAAAATTAACCAAATAGGAGAATCATAGGGGGCATAGGTTGGCTTCATACACCAACTCCTTTCACCCTGGCCGTATATTATGCCTAATACGACTTCTCCTATTAACTAACAGAGGGGATTAAAGGGGAATTAAAATGAAATTAAAAATTCCATTGATTAAGGTTCACGGAGAATCAATTTTGTTTAAGGCTGTTATTTGGGCAGAAGTAGCTCTTATAATAGGAATAGTTATCTCAATAATAATATATAATTGGAGATTATTATGAACAAACAACAACTGTTAAAAAAACTACACCCTCTTATTTGGAAGGGTGATGATCTCATGGAACAAGATGACTTGTTTGATTTACAAGAATTAGTTGATAGCGAATTGATTGCTGAAGCTAAGAAAGGAAATGTGATACTAACTCAACTTGGAAATGGATTTATCAAAAACATAAAAATAAATTCAAAGGTGACTCTTGACAAATAAAAAATCGTGCTTAAATTAGCAGAAAGGAATTTTTATGTTTGATTATAATAAGGCTCCTACTCAAAAAGTGTTTGATGATATTAAATCGGCTGCGCTTGCCATATGGAGAACTTACGATGATACTTACGGCTATCAATCGGAAAAAGTAAACAGAATTAAAGACTTGAAAAATATATCAGATAATTATGGATATATTGTTGGAATGTTTGATAGTTCTAACCAGAACAAACTTTTTCAGTCTGTCAAATTACCCGAAACAAAAGAACTTCTCAAACAGTTAATCTGTGCTGATGAATCAGGATTACCTAAATTTTAGGAGGAAATTATGGAACTTAAACCACAAGATGTATTACCGTATAGACTGAATGATGTTTTAAAACTTCTCGGTCAGAAAAGACTATGTGAAGCCTGTTTTGAATTTCCGGCAATGAAAGATTCGCCTTATTGTGAAGGCTGCCGTGAGGAAATGGAAGTTTCTTTTAAAGAAGTTGATCGGCTTGACGCAAAACGAGATGAAGAACGGGAAAGAGAAATTGACTTTGAAGGTCATTTAAGGCATACTAAAAAACACAAATCAAATAAATAGGAGGAAATATTTATGAGCTTAATTGCAAAAGAGGGCGGGGGAACACCTTTACCATTGATCCCTGCGGAGTTACATCAAGCTGTTTGCTATGGTTTGTACGATCTTGGTTCACACCATGATGAAAAGTTTGATAAAACAACTCATCAGTGTGTTATTCTATGGGAAATTCCTGGTGTCCGTCTGGATATAGAAAAAGACGGAGAAAAATTAAACGTTCCAAGAATTATGTCAAAAAAATATACCCTTTCACTAGGAGAAAGAGCAAATCTTCGTAAAGACTTAAAAGCATGGCGCGGAAGAGATTTTACACCAGAAGAACTTCTATCTTTTGATCTTAAAAAACTTCTTGGAGTAAACTGTATGATTCAAGTTGTTCACAATTCTAAAGATGGAAAAACCTATTCCAATATCGGAGCATTAATTCCATTAATTAAAGGTTTCCCACCGAAAAAACCAGAAACAGAAATTCAATTCTTCTCAATGGGAGAAAGTCTTGAAATCCCAGCCTATACTCCTAAATGGATTAAAGAAATCATTGAATCCTCAAACGAGTATAAGGGAGTTCAAGAACAATTTGGGGATGATAACCCTCCCGTTGATGATGTACCACCTTATGACTCAGATGTTCCATTCTGAGATGGACTTCTTAGCCCTACGCTGGGCAGATAACTGGCGGTAGCAGAGAGATAAAACTGCATAGGTTAAACAACTGCTACGGTAATACATGTTTCCCTCGTAGCCAATGCCGTCTTTTAAAATATTGACAAGCTTTAAAAACTATAAGGTACTCTGGGGAATTAAAAATGAAAATATTAAAGTGTTGTCACTGTAAAGATGATTTTTTAGAAGAAAACTTTTACCGAGACAAAAGTAGGCCATCTGGAAGGAAACCAAGATGCAAGAAATGTGAAAAGGAATATTTAAATAGAGAAAATAGACGCAAATATGAGGCTAACTATCGAAAGGAAAAACCAGATAAACGTCAAAAGATTATGCGTACATATTATGAGAACAATAAAGAATCACATAACGAAACACAAAAGAAATATAGATTAACTGATCAGTTTAAAGCAAATCATCGTCACCATAGTGCATTAAGAAGGGCAAGAATATTAAATAATGGAACGGAGAAAATAGACTTTATAGATGTTTATAAGACAGACCCAAAATGTTTTTATTGTGGAATACCATTATTATTTAATGATGTTGAATTTGACCACTATATACCCATTGCAAAGGGTGGCTCCCATACAAAAAATAACCTCCGTGTATCTTGTGCGCCTTGTAATCGGAGAAAGGGGGCGATGTCCTATCAAATGGTTTAAACACATATCGGATAGTCTCGATGATCCTTTCATTGTAGAACTTTTAGATGAGTTTGGAGCCGATGCTTATTTGGTATTTTTTGGTGTTATTGAAATATATTCTAGAGAGTTTTTGCCAGAAAACCAATGGAAACTTGACGTAACTTTACCGTTTTTCCATCGGAAACTTCACGTTTCTCCTTCAAAAATAAAAAAAATTCTGTCAAAAATTTGGAAGTGGGAAGTTGAATATAAAAATAACCGAGTTATAATTTTTATTCCTAAATTCAAACAGTTACTTGATAATTGGACAATTCGACAAATTCCCAAAAATCTCGAACAACTACGTAGTTGCGACGTAGAAACTACCCAACCAATAAGAATAAAGAATAAAGAATTAGAAAAAGAAACAAATATAAATATAGTTGCTGTGAAAAAATCTAGGGTGTTTTTAAAACCAACTTTAGAGGAAATTACAGAATATTGTAAAGAAAGAAATAATAAAATTGATCCACAGTATTTTTTAAATTATCAAACAGCAAGAGATTGGGTTTTAAAGGGTGGTCAAAAAATAAAAGACTGGAAGGCGGTTATTAGAACATGGGAAAGTAATGATTTTAATAAAAAGCCACAGCAAGATTTCAATGGGGGAAAGTGCTATGCAGAAAACAAAGAATAACTGGTATGATATTAAAATGAAAAACGGAGATGTTTTTGAAATTAATGAAGAAACATATAAAAATGTAAAGAAAATATTATCAGCTCCAAGAAATGAAAGACCGGATTTTATATTTATAAGTGAAGAAGAAACGATTCGTGTGGATTATATAGCGTCTATTATTTTGGAGAAAAACTAATGCAAGTCCAGAAATATCTTGAGAAAAAAGGGTTTCAATTTAAGCGCAGAGGTGAAGAAGCAATTTGTAATTGTCCTCTATGTGATCCACCTGATACAGAAAAGAAATTTTCTATAAATTTAACTACCGGCAAATGGCAATGTTTCCATAAGAATCGTTGTGGTGTGGGTGGAATGAGTTTAGGAGAACTACAGAAGAAGTTAGGCGATACTCCAGAAAAAATTATAGGTAATCCCATAATTGGAAAAGATAAAAAACCTTATACGATTCCTAAACAAGAAATTCCTGGCATGGAAAACAATCAAGTACCTGTTTATAAATGGCTTTTAACAAGAGGGTTTAATGATAAAACGATTAAATATTTTCATTTGGGAGCCAAAGATGACACTATAATGTTTCCATATCGTAAAAATGGGGTACTTGTAAACGTAAAATACCGTAATATTAAGAACAAAAAAGAAATGCGAATGGAAAAAGATGCAGAACCGACTCTTTTTAATCGCGATAATATACAGGAAAACGTTCTGAATATAGTAGAAGGAGAAAATGATTGTATTGCTTTATACCAATATGAAATTGAGAGTGTTTCTGTACCAAATGGTGCATCGGGGATGTCTTGGATAGATACTGAGTGGGAATATTTAGAAACATTTAGACATATAAATATAGTTTTTGATAATGATCCGGCAGGAAAAGAAGGAGCGATTAAATTAGCTAATCGCCTCGGTTTATGGAGATGTAGTATTGTAACACTTCCGTACAAAGACGCAAACGAATGTCTTTTAAAAAATGTTCCACCGGCAGAAATATATGCGTGTTTTACTAACGCAAAGGAGTTAACTCCAGAAGATTTGATGGTTCCTAGTAGTTTTGGGGACAAGATTAAATATTTGTTTGCTATGGGGAAAAACCTATATGGAATCCCAACAGCATGGCCGGATTTGACAGATATTTTAAAAGGGTGGAGGCCTGGAGAAGTAACAATTTGGACAGGGAAAAACGGCGCGGGAAAAAGTACCATGTTAAATCAGCACGTAATTGATATTACGACTAAAGGGGAAAAGGCGTGTATTTATTCAGGAGAAATGCCACCAGAAAGGTATTTAAGATGGGCATTGATACAGATGACAAAAAAGAATGTTTTGACTCCACAGCAAATAGATAGTGCGCTTTCTTGGATGGATGAAAAAATTTATATTTTAAATATTTCGTCTTCAATAGAACCGGATTCGCTATTCGCGAACTTTGAATATTCTGCGCGCCGGTATGGAGTAAAACAGTTTATTGTTGACAGTTTAATGAAAATTAGGATTGATTTAAAAGATGAATATAATCAACAGGCTGTATTTATATCTCAGGCATGTGATTTTGCTAAAAAGTACGGCGCGCATGTGCATATTGTGGCTCATCCCCGAAAATCAATGAAAGATCAGGACGAACCCGGAAAGGTAGATGTTAAAGGAAATTCACATATTACAGACTTGGCAGACAACGTAATTGTTCTTTTCAGACCTGATGAAGATTTAAAAGAAAAACTGCGCAAGAAACATAAAATTGTTTCAGATATGACGGTTTATGTTAAAAAGAATCGTGAATTTGGAACTGAGGGAAGAATTTATCTTAGATTTGATCCTGATACAAAAAACTTTAGTGATATTGGTGAGGAGGTATAAATATGATAACGGCAGAGTATATTGAATACGCCGCAAACCTGAGGCAATAATTCCGCCCTATATCCGATGTACTGGGTGTTTTTATACTTAAATAAAACAGGATCAGAATTCTCACTTAACTCTTCAGGAATAAAGGGATTTATATTGTTTGCTGTTAGAAAAACAGGCATCTTGAATTCATCTAAACCCAATAATAAGAAATCGGAGTAAACATGAACGAAGAAATCTTGAAACTAAAACAGAATATATCAGATTGTGTTAGAGATATTCGGCTATTAGAAGCAAGGGTTACTAAACGCAAACTCGAAAAAGATGAATTAGAACAAGAATTGAGTATTAAATTAGACACAATTATTTCTTTTACAAAACAAGGATAATTATGAAATTTAAAGATAAAACCTGTGAACTTGAAGAATGTGATGTTGTTTTTACTCCACACCGATACGATCAAAAACATTGCTGTAAACTTCATGGTAATATTCAGGCCAGTAGAAATTGGCGGAAAAGGAAACATCGTGAGCCAGCCAACAAAGAAGGAATTTTAGGGATAAAAGACACTCAACCTCGTGGAACAATTAAAACATGGAAAAAATATATGATTGAAAATCCAAGTTATTTTAGTTTTGTTGAGAAAGAAGAATTAACAAAAATAAGTCTTAATAAGGCGTGTAAGAATTTGTTTCAACAAGGAGAACAAAAATGATTAAAGAAATTATGCCAACGAAGATTCCAGAAACATTAAAAGAAATATTAGTGTGGTCTGGTAGTTATTATGACGTTTCTCGTGCGATAGATTATCATCATTTAAAAAAAACTGAATCATTTTTAATTGAAGGGTATTTGCTGTGTTTGGCTCAAAAACAAAAAATTTGGTTGCATGATGGGACAGAAGCGAAAAACTTTTTTCAGTGGTGTGAAAACGAAAGACATATTTCACGATCATCTGCTCAGCGGATGATGTTAGTATTTTCAGTTTTTTCTATCTATTTGAATGGTATGGGAAATTTGATACTCAATGTTGATTTTACAAAATTAGCTTTAATCGCACCCAGCGTTGGGCAAATGACAAACAAAGATGATGTAATTGAAATGTTACATTCTGCTGAACATAACACTTATAGGGCACTTCAGTGTAATTTGGCGGAAAAAAACGGACAGATACCACAAGATATGTGTTCACACAAAGAAACGAAAACGATTGTTGTGTGTAAAAAATGTGGGAAAGTTTTGTCGGTAGAGACCTTGACAAACCAAAAAACGCGATTATATTAATTTGTAGCCGTAGCGCAGCGAGTCGGCTGTAGCGTTTTGTTATTTTGATTTTTATAATTTAACAATGAAAGGAAATATATGGGTAGAAATAATGCGAAGAATAAACTTGTCCGGGAGGCAGTATGGAAATTTAACCAATTCCCTAGCCGGAGCATTGCCCGTTATATATTAGCTGAATACGGAGGGTTATTTAATAACAGTTTAGATAATGCCTTGTGTGCCGTAAGATATGTTCGAGGCAAGAAAAAGGGTGGTAGTGATAAATTTACTCCTGATAACAGAGTTATTTCGCCACCTGATAATATTCAAATTCCCGAAACATGGCGCAGAATAGATATACCGTATCAATTAGGGGAGGGGAAATGGTTGATACTGGCTGACGCGCATATTCCTTTCCATGAAAGAAAGCCACTGGAAGAAGCTATTAAGTACGGGAAGAAAATCAGTTGCACAGGAATTTTTATGAACGGAGATATGCAGGATTGCCAAGCTGTATCTTATTGGCCTTCTGTAATACGAAAAAACTTTATGGGAGAAGTGAACGCAGTTGTAGAATTTTTTGCTTATCTCAAACAACAATTTCCAAAGCGGAAAAAAGTTTATAAGCCGGGAAACCACGAATATCGCTTGCCTCGGTTTTATGCCGCTCAATGCCCTGATCTTATTAATTCACCCCTAGCAGCAATGGAATCGTTGTTAGACTTTGAAAGATGGGGAATTGAGTTTTTGGATTATTTTCAAATCGTAATGGCCGGTAAGCTTCCAATTCTTCATGGTCACGAAATAAGAATGATCTCAAGAGTCGTCAATCCGGCAAGGGGTTTGGCTTTAAAAGCTAAGACGTGGGCTTTATGCAGCCATTTTCATACGACCTCGGAGCATACAGGAACTAATTTAAAAGGTGAGTATTTAACAACATGGTCAACAGGATGCCTTTGCGATCTTCACCCAGAATTTTGCAAATATGGCAATGACTGGAATCAAGGCTTCGCGATTATTGAAGTGGATAGAAAGGGAGATTTTGAAGTTCAAAACAAAAGAATTTTACCCGGTGGCAAAGTAGTTTAATACAACTTGTTGACAACTTAAAATATGAAATTTTGGTGCAGTTGTATGCAAAAGGAGTACACTATGAAAAAAGAATTGCAAGATAAATTATTTAAAGATTTTTCTAAATTATACCGACAAAGAAAATTACCAATGACGCAAACCTGTATGTGTTGGGGTATAGAGACAGGTTCAGGCTGGTTTCAACTCATTTACGATCTATCAAAAGCAATAGTCAAACTTGACGATACAGTTGAGGCTGTACAGGTTAAAGAAAAGTTCGGAGGATTAAGATTTTATGTAAGTGGCGGCAAAGAGGAAACTTGGAGAAAAGCAGAAGAACTAATTGATGAAGCAGAAGATAAATCCCTTCATGTTTGCGAGGAATGTGGTGAACCCGGAAGACTTCGTGGTGTAGGTTGGGTAGTGACCTTATGTGATAAATGTTGGGATATAAGGGGGATAAAATGAAAATGTGGGAAAAATTAAAATGCGAAGGTTCGGAACATTATAAAACAGGTGGTACAGAAGCTATTGATATTTATAAAAACAAGGGAGTCTTTAAACCTTTTGCTCTATGTTCAATAGTAAAATACGCCACAAGGAATATGGATAAAGAACTTAACCCAAAAGATATAATCAAGATAATCCATTATGCCGAATTTTTGTTAGCAGAACAAAATGAAAAAGACGTAAGAAACCTAAATAGACAGGGAAAAGATCAATTAAAAGACATTGTTAAGGGGAAAGGATAATGCGTTTTCCAAAACTGATCGAAGGTCAATTATATAAAATAATCTGGTGGGACAATAATCTGCCAGAAAAAGTTGGCTGGATGAGTACGGATGAATGTAAAGAATACACTCGAGACGAAAACCAAACAAAAATAAAATCAACTGGATTCTTCTTTGGAAAAAGTAAAAAATTTATAACTTTAGTTGGTGATGAAGATTTAGGTTTGAACAGTGACCGGATGCGCTTAATTCAAATCAAAAAATCATGTATTATTCAAATTATGTTATTCGCGAAAGGCGAAAAGATATTTGAGAGGGAATAAAAATGAGTATTTGGTATGAACCAACAGCAAAAGATATTGATTTAAGTGATGATGGGGAAGAAATAGATATTCTTTTTGACCAAGATAATTTTGGGAATAAATATATTACAATAAAAACTAAAGATATTGAAAAACTTTTAAGGAGTAAAAATGATAAAACTACCAAAAACAGTTCCTGTTGATGGTTACGACTGGAAAGTTATTATTGAAAAAGATATGATGGGTGGTAGTTTTGATACAGCTACCAAAGAAATTTTTGTTGGTGGTAAATACAAAAACGAAATAGGTAGAATATTTTGTCATGAAGTTTTAGAGGCTATTTTGACTACCAGAGGTTGTAGATACCAAATGTACGGTAGTGGAACAAACGACAGATTACTGTTTAGTTTTTACCATTATGAATTAGAAAATATAGTCAATGATTTGTATTATTCCTTGCGTGGAATAATCAAGGAGGAGATATGATTTTACAATTTGGTATTTACAAAGGGAAGCCATTAGAAGAAGTGCCAGATGACTATTTATGTTGGTTATCTAAACCATCGTACTCATCTAAATATTATAAAAATAAATATTCTGATGAGCATATATGGAAAGTACCGTTTGAAATAAAGGTTGCTGCAAGGGGAATTTTAGACAAACGTGGATGGAAACTTAAAGGTGAACATTGGGAGAAAAAGATATGATACAGTGTCCTAAGCCAATAAAAATTGACAAACTAAAGAAAAAAATTGCAAAGTTAAAAGAGCAATCTGAGAAAAGAATTCTCAAATTAAAAGAACAGGTAAAGAAAAAGACAAAGAAAAAAATATCCCAACCTTCTATGAAAACTTTACGGGATACTGCATGGAGATTATTTTCTAAAATAGTACGTATTGAAGAAAAATATATTTGCTATACTTGTGGGAAAAATCTTCAAAACGATACGTCTAATTGTCATGCTGGGCATTATGTTCCGAGGGGTAAAGTAAGCAAACTACGATACGAAAGAAAAAATGTTCATGCCCAATGTGTTAATTGTAATAAATACATGTCTGGAAACTTGTCTGTTTATGCTGTTAAACTTGAGGGACAATATGGGATGGGAATTTTACAGGAATTTGATACAATAAGAAAAGAAGAAGATGAAATTAGAAAAAACAAATTTCATTCTAAACCTTTAGATAGGGTAACCTTATTAACAATGATCGAATCCTACAAAAAACAGTTACTGGAATTGGAAAAATAATTTTTCAGGCCTTGACAAAATGGTTTTCGTGATTAAATTAAAAACGGCAAAGGAAATTTTATGGTTGAAAACTTAAGGCAATCTATTCTTGGGAAATTTATTATTCTTCTTAATGGTCTTACACAAGGGGAAAGACGATTGATTCTTAAGGTATTGCTAAACAGGTTTTGTCCAGAAGTTAAATTAATAATCAAAAAGAAAGGGAATAAAAGTGAAAATAATTAACCGTTTCAATTTACCACAATCTATTGTAAATGCTGTATCTTACAATGGAATTAAGAATGAAAAAAGATTAAGTGTGACTGACCTTATCGGTTCTCCCTTAGTACGCCAGTTAAAGATGAAACATTGGGACGAACTAGAAAGTGATGTTTCAGATATGTTGTGGGCACTCTTAGGAAGTGCGACACATTACATTCTGCAAAAAGGTGCTCCTAAAAGTTCATTAAGCGAGCAAAAAATAGAAGTAGAAAAGGGCGGTTTTGCGATAGTTGGGGTTCCTGATATATATCACGATGAAGTGCTGTCTGACTACAAAATAACATCTTGTTACTCGTTTATTTTAGGAGATAAACCTGAATGGGAACAACAGTTGAATGTTTACGCATGGTTGTTAGAACATTGTGGTTTCCCTGTGAAGAAACTGGAAATTAATGCTATACTTAGAGATTGGATGAAATCCAAAACCATATCAGATGATTATCCACCAATACCTTTTCAAATGGTTGACATACCTTTATGGCCTAAAGAAAAAATAGATAAATATATTGAGGAAAGAGTTGGATTGCATTCTTTGCCAGCAGGTGAATGCACGAGTGCTGAGAAATGGGAACGACCCACAGTTTATGCTCTCACTAAAAATGGCGCTAAAAGAGCAACAAAGTTATTCGATTCTTTGGAAGAAGCAAACAAAAATTGCGACAAGGGTTTCTCTGTTATCACAAGACCGGGTATTTGCGTGAGATGCCAAGATTATTGTATTGTCAACAGATTCTGTGGATTTTATAAATCAGCCGGAGCGTAGCGATCGGCTGGATTGAGGTGTTTATGTGGTTTTGTAAAAAGAAAATAAAAATTAAAATTACAGACATAGAAGATGTTCGTGAATGTGAAACGTGTGGGTGTTTAGTGAGTAAATATTCAATGGGTGCTTTTATAGGGAAAAAAGTAATTAGGAAAAGGCACTGGCGATCACGTAACCCGCAAAAGTTTTATATTTACACTCCTGTTTATTGTGGAAGATGTAAACCCGTTAACACATAACGACAAGCTGACCTGGAGCGCAGCGATCAGGTCTAGCGGCTGGTTATCTGATTTGAAAGTAAATTATAATAATACTTAATATACTTTAACGCAAGAAAGTAAAATAAGGAGATTTACATGAGCAAAGAATCAGAAGTAATGATTACCAACCAATTAGTTATGGCTGAAAGTATAATTGAGAGTATCCAAACTATATTAGACGGAGAAGAAGTATCAGATTTTGCTTTATCTTTTGGCATTGTCAGAGAGGTTTCCGATTTAAAAAGGGAAGGTGACAAAGCAATCACGGCGATGGAGGAAGTGTTTAAAATACTATGTATGAAAGAGTTTGCAGATACATGGTCTGAAGAAAGAGTATTAAAATTAAAGAGATTATCTGAACTATGGAATAAGTATAAAGATGAATAGTTTTTTTGGTTAAGATAACGCCTAGCTCAAGGGGAGCAGGCATAGCCTGCGATCCCGTGCAGCGACTTGTTATGCAAGATTTTAACATTAAAAGTAAAGGGAATTATGCGACTAATTTATAAACATAAACATGAAGGATTGTTTTTTAGCCACAGGGGACACAAGGCTTATTTGCGCGGAGAGAAACCGAAAGAACTGTGGCCTGCCGATGCCAAATTAAAAGAAACGGAAGTACACCACATAGGGCGTTCTACTGGAAGTTGGTATGGTGGATACACGAGAGAATTAATAATGTTTTATAAAATGGATAATGTTTTTCCGATGTATCCAGCCGAAAGATTAAGTGATGAACATTTGCCTAATGGAGTTGGCGTACCCTATAGGCGTGATGAGGCATAACGACGAAATCAGCCGGAGCGTAGCGATCGGCTGGATTGAGGTGGTTATATTTTCTTTTGAGGTATTTTAAATGAAATGGGAACAAGACACAAGACAATATTCTTCAGGTAAAGTATTATTACTGGGTAAGTGGAAAGTCGGCGGGGCTTATTATGATTCTTGTCATTCTAAAGATGACCCGAATAAATATGAAGCAAAATGTTATTTGCCCGGAATAAAAAATTCTTTAGATTACTATCCTTCAGAAGGTGAAGCAATGGATAGAGTTGAAGCTGCGGTAAGGTACTGGATAGATAAATCTGAAATATAACGAAAAAATCAGCCGGAGCGTAGCGATCGGCTGGATTGATATGGTTAGCATTTTTTAGAGGTGGGGTATGGAATCAACTCTTTGTGATTATAAAGATAGAATACAAAAAGCAAATAAAAAATTACGTTCGTTAAATAGATCAGCCTTAAAAGATTGCACTTGTAATATAAGATTTGGAATTGATGAGGGCGATCCATGTAAATCATGTCGTGCTGGGGCAGAACTAGAGGAAATACTAGATTTTGCTGAATGCTAACGCCTAGCTCAAGGGGAGCAGGCATAGCCTGCGATCCCGTGCAGCGATAGGTTAGAACCGTTTATGGAGATTTTCAAAATGGCACTTTCTGAAAAAATTATCATAAATAATTACGGAAGCATACCGCATCTCTCTACTTCTAAAATGACGCAACAGGCCGATAAAAAGATACACATAGGCCAAGAGGAATTATTGACAAAGAAAACACGCGACTGGAAAGACCTAGTTATTGTGACGGAAAAACTAGACGGGTCAAATACTGGTGTTGTTAAAAAAGGTGGTCAGTGTATTCCCGTTGGACGGTCAGGATACCATGCGCTGACCTCCCCGCATGAACAGCACCGATTCTTTGCCGAATATGTAGAAAAAAACAAAGACCTATTTTCATGGTTGCCAGAAGGATGGCGTGTATGTGGCGAATGGATGGCGCAGGCACACGGAACGCTTTACGACATAACGGAAGAAAGCCCTTTTGTGGCCTTTGATATTTTTACAGCTAAAGGCCGTGTGCCTTATATCTATTTTGTAAAAAAATGTGCCAAGCACGGAATCGCAACTGTTCCACTTTTACATATCGGACAACCGATAAAAATTGAAAACGCATTAAAACTTTTAGGTGATGGACGATACGGGAACGCTGAAAAACCAGAAGGAGTTGTTTACCGAATGGAACGCGAAGGGAAATATGAATTTCTTGCAAAGTGGGTAAGGGCAGACAAAGAAGACGGTAAATACATGGTAAGTAATGTTTATAATGTTGGGTTCTAACGATGGAAGTGAGCGGCTGGCTTGCCAGTCCGCTCTAGTGACCTTGTTATCTTAGTTTTTGAGGAATTAATAGGCATGAACAGAGAAAAAGAAATAATGGAAATGAAGGCACATATAAGAATTGTGCAGGTGAATCAAGAAAACGCTTTCGGACTTTATCTTGAAGGCAAGGTTTCACTAAGTAAACTCGCTGCAACCATCGCTGAAGAACTTTATGATGAAGGGTATAGAAAAGGCGAGGGATCGCCTGTAACGACAGGTTATCTTGGTTTTTGAGGTAATAAAGCTACTATGAATAAAAATATTATTCAAGATTATTTGAACGCTTACAAAGAACAGATTGAACGGGTATATGGGAAAGAAAGAGCTGATGAAAGTATTTTTGATTACGATCACGGATGGTTCCGTATTGGTATAGCCACTAAATACAAAGATGGTTCTATTGGTGGAGCAAGTTTTCGGATTATATCTGTGAGACTAAAAGAATTTGAGCAGATGATTAATAGGTTAATGGATAGATAACACAGAAATCAGCCGGAGC
>PLLX01000248.1:4179-10797 GCA_003141415.1 Bacteroidales bacterium | reverse complement strand
TGAAGGTGTATCTCCGGGTCCTTGTGGAAGAGGAATGCTGAAGCTCTTGTCGTTGTCGTTCCATTTGGACCACAAAAAAGTAAATGGAGCTGTTCCTCCCGGACTAGTGACATTAAGATTTCCTTTTTGCGACCCTGATGCATTACAGTATATGAAAATAGGATCCTGACCAGATGGATATGTGGTATACCTCACTGCGCTCATCCCCGGCGCCGAAAGCTGAGCTTCAGAAATTACTGGCAGTAATAAAGCTATTATTAACAAAAAATAACGCACAGACAATCAGATCTTAGTATCAAAAACGCTTTCCAATATCTATTTGGTATATTCTTATGCAAGTATAATTAAATTAGTGCAATATTCCGGATCAATCCAGGTGGAACACCTCTTCCATGTTTGCCCACCACTCCCCTTTTTTACGGTTAGCAACCGGATCTTGCATTGGTTCCATAATTGCCCACCACTCCTGGGTTTTGGGATCAGCAGCCATTTTAGCCATATCAGCCGCAAAATCATTTCCGGTATATTCAAAATATGCATAAAGCATACCATCCTTATGGAAAATAGAATAGTTCTGCATATTACATTTTTTAATCATTTTAAGAACCTCAGGCCATACAGCTGAATGATGCTTTTTGTAGCGTTCAAAGTGCTCAGGTCTGACACCGATTACCTGTCCAAATCTTTTCATTTTTTTATGATTTATATTTCAAAAATAATTGAATACATTGAATTGAGGAACATAAAAATATATTCATAGACAATTTTAATCAAATTCAGGGAATATTGGAATGGTATATAAATGGCATCATTGTCCGGTTTTCCCTTTGTGTTACTTTGTGCTGAACTCCGTGATCCCCTTCTGTTGTCAGGGCAAGCTTTTGTGGTTAAGTGAAATATCTTTTACCACTAAGGTACACAAAGGTTATCACCAAGGTTCACCAAGGGTATAATAGACAGCCCAAACATATGTTAATAAAATTGTTGATATTATCAGTCGTTAAAAGTGTCCCTGTAATTGTTATTGTTAAATTTGCCTTGCCGGTTCGCTGTAATTCAAACAAACACATGACAACCAACTATCTGAACGATCTGAATGAATCTCAGAAACAAGCAGTTATCAACACTGAAGGACCTGCTCTGGTTATAGCAGGTGCCGGCGCCGGAAAAACCAGGGTTCTGACTTATCGTATTGTTCATCTTCTCAAGAAAGGTGTTCCGGCAGGTAAAATTCTTGCACTGACTTTCACGAACAAAGCTGCAAGGGAAATGAAGGAACGTATCACGAGAATTGTGAGTTCCGAAATAGCCCGATATCTCTGGATGGGCACATTTCACTCTATTTTTGCAAAGATTTTAAGGATGGAAGGAGAAAGACTCGGGTATAAATCGAATTATACAATTTATGATTCTTCAGATTCGAAAAGTCTTATCCGATCTATTATCAAAGAACTCAATCTGGATGATAATATTTACAAACCGGGTGTCATCTCTTCCAGAATATCCACTGCAAAAAACAACCTTGTGACATCCAGTATGTATGCATCTGATAGTTCAATGCAGGATTATGACAAGTCGAGCCGGATGCCATTGCTTGCTGATGTTTACAGGACTTACGCCACCCGGTGTTTTAAAGCCAACGCAATGGACTTTGATGACCTGTTGCTGAACACAAATATTCTCTTCAGAGATTTTCCCGATGTCCTTGTCAAATATCAGGAAAGATTTAATTATGTGCTTGTTGACGAGTACCAGGATACAAACTATTCGCAGTATCTGATTATCAAAAAACTTGCCGCTTCACATCAGAATATATGCGTGGTAGGCGATGATGCTCAAAGCATTTATTCATTCCGCGGGGCCAGGATTGAAAATATACTTGAGTTTAAAAACGACTACATTGATTATCAGCTTTTTAAACTTGAGCAAAACTACAGGTCTACTCAGACGATTGTTAATGCTGCAAATGCTATCATTGCAAACAATGAAGGTCAGATCCAGAAAAACGTTTATTCAATGAACGAGACTGGGGAAAAGATACAGGTAATGCAGTCTATGACCGATTCTGAAGAGGGGTTCAATGTTTCGTCTGACATATTCGATAAAAAGCTCTCCCAACAACTCAACTGGTCGGATTTTGCAATTCTATACAGAACAAATGCCCAGTCCAGGATCTTTGAGGAAACTCTTCGCCGGAAAAACATACCATATAAAATTTATGGTGGATTATCATTTTACGAGAGAAAAGAGATAAAAGATATTCTGGCTTACTTCAGGATGGTTATTAATCAGGAAGATGAAGAAGCACTAAAGAGATCAATAAACTATCCGAAACGAGGTATCGGGGATACAACGATTCAGAAGATATTTGAACTGGCTGCCGCTTTTAATGTAACACCCTGGAGTATTCTCCCTGAAGCCGGAAAATATCCGGAACATTTTAACTCAGGGACTGTCAAAAAATTATCACTATATGTTGACATAATCAATAATCTTCGTCTGAATTCAGACACTTCCGATGCATTTGTTAAAGCTAGGGAAATTGCACTTGGTTCAGGAATCATGAGAGAACTTAAGGAGGGAAAATCCCCGGAGGAAGTCAGCCGTTATGAAAACCTTGAAGAATTATTGAATGCCATAAAAGTTTTTACAGAGTCAGCCGAGACTAATGGGGAGCCTTCAATATTAGAGGCTTACATGGCCAACGTTGCATTGCTGACCGATCAGGATACTGAAAATGAAGAAGACCGGAATAAAGTAACCCTCATGACAATGCATTCTGCCAAAGGATTAGAGTTCAAACATGTATATATTGTCGGGATGGAAGATACTCTGTTTCCTTCACCCATGTCATCGGGAAGTGCACGCGAGCTTGAAGAAGAGAGACGACTCTTCTATGTTGCGGTTACCAGGGCAGAAAAACAAGCAACCTTCAGCTATGCGCTTAACAGGTATAAATGGGGAAACCTAGAGAGATGCAGTCCCAGCAGGTTCCTTCGTGAGATTGATCAGAAATTTCTGCATTATCCGCAGACCGGGGGAAAACCTTTTCAGAACAATATTCATTCGGCGATCAAACCAACATCTCTTCGTGAAGAAACTCATTCTTATGCAAATGATCACAAGTTCAAAAAAATCCGGAAAACGGACCTTTCATCTGACATTCCTTTTATTGGCAGCGATTCTTCCCTGTTTTATGAGGGTGATTATGTAGAGCATGAGAGATTTGGCAACGGAACAATAATATCCATTGAGGGTCAACCCCCAAATACTACTGCTACAGTTGAGTTTGAAAAAGACGGAAAGAAAAAGTTGCTCTTAAGATTCGCCAAACTGAAGAAATTGTAAAAAATCTTTATTTCTTACCAGCCTGACCGAAATTCATTTTCATGAATGTGATACCTACCGTAGAAATTGAATGGTTAAAATTTTCATTGATCTCTTTAGTCTCCATTTTCATCCCCGGATTATTGTTTTTATCGAATGATTCCATAGCCAGCATCATAGCCCCTTCAAAACCCGGATAGTTATAATAAGTTGGCACCCCGGCTTTACCCCAATACTTTTTATCAGCTTTCAGCTTGACATCTTTTGTCATCCAAACATTTGAGTAGCCATCTTTGTTAGCATCAACTATTTTATATTCATCACATCTGTATCCGGCAATAACACGTGAATTTCCTGTTTTTGTTATTGTTGCCTGCTCCGGTGTTGCCCCTTTCTGAGTTTTGGCTTGTGCGGCCATTGCTGAATCAGACGGCAGTGTCGAGATAATACCTGTTTTAGAATCTTTATTCTCCATAAGCATCATGAAACACCTGTTATCATTATCAAAAAGAAATACCGTTGGCACAGCTTTATCTCCTTGCTTTGCATCTACAGGGTTGACCTCAATTCCGGCATTCATAGTATTGCTATTGAAATAGGTATAATAATCTGACTTTAAAACATCTTTTTTATCATATGTTTCCATTTGCATATAAATCCTGCCGGTAAATTTGTATTCATCATTGTATTTGATGTCAATTTTCCCTCCAAACAAACCACGACCTGTTGCTTTGGTACCGCCATTATCCTGAGCAGAAGTCTTGTCAGATTGCTTCTGATCGGTTTGTTCTTTTTCTTTAGCTTTATCCTTTGCACTTTTATCAACTGCCGAATCAACTTTTTGATCGATCTTTCTGTCAACCGCCCTTCTTAAAATCCATCCCTGGGCATTTGAGACACCAGGTAACATTATCACCAATACCAGAAGAAGAATTATTGATCTTGTTTTCATGATTTAAAATTTTAATAAGTTAGACTATAAAGTTACAAAACTAAGGCTAATATTATATAAGGTAACTTTAAAAATAATAAACATTTTTAAATGCTATCCTTACAAGAGGTCTTTTACCTGTGTGAATAAAAGAAAAGAGGCTACATTTTCATGTAACCTCCTTTGATTATTAATAAGATAGCCATTAACTTTACCTATACAGCGATTACTTCAGCCGGCTTCTCCTTCTCCCTCAGAACTGATTCATATAGTGTGGCAAACGAGCTGCATACCCACATAATTGCGGGGAAGATCCCAACTATTAACATTAAAAGTCCGAAGATCACGATAAATATTGATACAAAACCCATGAAAAAGATCTGCCATCCGTGACCCCTGGTAAGTTTCCAGCTTAACTCCACAGCCTCAATAGGATCGAGCTTTTTGTCCATTATAATATAGGATACAAATGCAAGCCGGCATCCGATTATAATTCCCGGAACGATAAGTGCAAATAATCCCAGGACGACCAGAGCAAATACCAGCAGGTTTGCAAGAATAATATGAAGATAATTCTCCATAAATCCTTTTATCAGGTACTCAAAATCGGGCTTTATTTTCCTGACCGCCTGAACAAAAATCATATTGCCTCCGTATTCAAATACAGGAGCAACCAGGAATGCATAGAGCATCGCAAGCAATCCGAAAAAAGCTGCGAAGATTCCAAATGTCCCTAATCTGAAAAGATTATGCTCCCAATTGTTTCCCCAATTCCACGGACCTCTGTGCAGATCAGACAAATCAAAATGGAAATTGAACATTTTAAAAGGTGCTGTTACTATAGCCAGAATGATAACAACCAGGAATAACCTGAGAAAATTATCAATCATAACCCTCCAGCCTGTCCCGAAACAATAGCCAAAATCAGGGACTAATTTGTATTCATTATTTGTTTCCATATTTACAATTCTTTAAGTTAAAAATCCGGTGAACATTTGTGAAGCAAATTTAAGTCACGGATATCTTACAGACTTCATACCTTAGTAGTGATTTTATATTTTCCTACTTTAGTATGCAACTCAATACTTTGGTAGTGGCTATTTTTGAATTTTCGGTTTTACAGGATTTTTATACCTTTATTAAATGTTGCATTACCTTGGTTACTTAATATTTATTTTGTCGGTTGCGCTGGCTGCAGGAGGTGTCGTACTCTCATCAAGGCTAAGAAACAACTATCGGCACGAAATCTTTTCAACGTTGCTCTATTTTCAGGTTTTCATATTTACATTCGGGTTCTATGGAATATGGGGCCAGGCAGTCATCAAAGCTTTTCTCTCGACATACATTTCAGCAGAACTGCTTGCCAGGTTTTCGGATATTGCTATGCTTCTGGGGTTGCCATTCCTGGTTTTTGCCTGGTTAATGCTTATACAGTTTTCATTTGGAATATCAGGAAGAAAGAATAGTAACTGGTTTGTATTCTGGTTCCTGTTACTAAATTTTTCAATAATTATTATTGTGGGATATTTTATAGCAAAAACAAGCACTTTAAAACCCATATCACTGTTGAGATACTACTTCATCTCAATGAACTTCCTCTATTCATTTCTCTCTTTTTTACTGATAGTATTTCCAAGGAAAGGACGGACAATCATCCACGATTATGACAGGAAGAGAATAGGACCGGGAATTTTCCTGATCATGGTTTTACAGTGCATGCCACTCCTGTTTTATAATTCACAACCATATATCGCGGTAATTTTCACTTTTACCTTCTTTGCAGGCAACACCTTTCTTCCAATATACCTGAATTATGGGACACTGCTGTCGGCCTTTTCAGTTGAACCGGCTAAGGATCTGTCCTTCGAAGAGTTCTGCAAAAAATTTGAAGTATCACCGCGTGAAACAGACATTGTGCGTGAAATATGCAATGGATTAAGCAACAAAGAAATATCAGAAAAACTGTTTATCAGCCTGCAGACTGTAAAAGATCATACTCACCGGATCTATATCAAAACCAATGTTAAGAGCCGTGTCCAGCTTATTTATCTGGTAAAAGAATTGAAGATATTGTAGTTCCTAATCAGGAAAATTTCTGGTATACAATCACCCTCCCCGAATTAAATTCAAGAGAAAAACTATCTCCAAGTGCCTCATTTAATGTAGCAAACCACCAGTTTTTTATTTTTTTTTTGTTGAGGGGATATCGTAATCCAGATGAAGTGACTTCCGTTTCCGGATCGATTGAAAAGATCGAAACCTGCTGACCCGGAAAGGATGATATTTCAGAACTAGTCAAAAATGGTCGCAGAATTCCTGTATCAGTTACCATAATCACATTCGCATTTTTGATGTATTCC
>PLLX01000248.1:0-4134 GCA_003141415.1 Bacteroidales bacterium | reverse complement strand
ATTCTTTCTGCATTCTGCAGGTATGCAAGAGGGATATCATGCTTAGGGAAGGTTCCATCAGCGACGATTACAGTATAAGATTTAAATTGATCTTCATTCATTTTTCACTAAATTATAATTGATTCTAACTGTATCTGCATTAATATCTTACTTCTTCTTTTCCTCAATTTAACCCCATTTTAAGATCCTCCTCTCCGTTTCCCCACTTTTTTACCTCACCCCAACCATTCTCACGAGGGAGATGGGCTTAATATCTTGATTATCTTGTTTTTACTCCCCTTCTCCCCTGGGAGAAGGGGCTGGGGGATGAGGTATAGTTTTTTCCCAGGCAACAAGTCCTGCAAACGACATTATCCCATAAACAATATATAGAATAACTGTCGGATAGAGTCCACGTGTCAAAAAAAGAACGGCTGATACGAAGTTTACAACAATCCATAAAAACCAGTGTTCATAAATCTTGCGGGCCAGCATCCAAGTTGCAACTATTGACAAAGATGTAATAAATGAATCCCTGACAGGAACAGGAGAATCAGTTAACCTGGTAAGAACCAGCCACATTATAGCATATATTAATATAAAAACAACAGACAGAATGACACCTGTCCTCAGTTTTAATCGAGTAACCTGCAATTCACTACTCTCCCATTCTCCCGCTCTCCTATTCTCCACTTCTTTCTTTTGCTCTGTGCCCTGTGCCCTTGGCCCTGTGCCCTTGGCCCACCAATACCAACCAAGAAAACTAATGACCAGGTAATAACCCTGAAGGCTCATATCAGCATAAAATTTGCTGGTGAAAAAAACCCAGATATAGACTGCGGATGTGACTATCCCGACCGGCCATAACCAGATAGTTTGCCTTATTTCAAGAAAGACATAAACTATCCCCGTAACCGCTCCGAATACCTCTATATAATTATTTGATAACCAGCTAGATACAATCATGGAAATATATTAATTATCAGAATTTTATATCAATTCTTAATATATAATTTATAAGAGCCTGCGGAAAATATCCATCCATAATATGTTGCGAACCTCCTTCATTATATTTATAAACCCATGCATTTGTTTCGTATTTCTTATCAAACAAATTATTTATTACAAATTGGCACGTGAATTCTTTAAATATCTTATTTTTAGTTGTATACAAGAAAGATAGATTTTGAACCAAGTAAGCATTTAACATTCTTTCTGAGTTTTGTGTGTTATCAATATATTGGTTTCCGACATATTTCGTATTAAAATTTACATGGAAATTTTTAAACGGGTCATAATCTATAACTGAACTTGCAATTATTGTTGGAGAGAAGGATATAGTTTTGTTTTTTAACGTCTCGTTATCCTGAATCCCTGTATCCCAATTATCTGTATAATCAACAAAAACCTGAATAATATTCCTGCTAAATGTTATATTTTCGTACCAGTTTAAATTTTTAAAAATCTGTATTCCGGTCTCGATCTCAATCCCTTGTCTGTAACTTTTTGATACATTTGTTAATATGGGATCACCAACATTGTTTATTTCACCGGTTAAAATCAACTGGTCGATATAATTCATATAATATAAATTTCCTCTTAGCATTAATTTTGATGAATGGAATTCGTAACCAGCTTCGTAGTCAAATAAACTTTCCGGGTTGGGTGTTTTTCCCGGGTCCGCATCAGTGAAATTTCCACGATCCGGTTCCCTGTGTGAAATGCCAAATGAAGCATATACTTTTTGTTTCTCATCTAAATTGTACAAAAGCCCGGTTTTAGGATTAAAAAAGTTATAATTATGATTCTGAGCAACATTTTTCATATTTTCATCAAACCCGCCAATTGCGTAATTAATATTACGTAATTGCAAATCGGCATACAAGTTTAATCTGCTTGTTAACAAATAGTTGAATTTTATAAATGTATTTAGATCTTTTTTGTTCCCGGTACCTTCATACCATCGATATTTTTCGCCATTGAAAGTTACAATTTTAGCCCATATTATATCTCCGAAATGATTTCCTGAATATTGATTCCATCCCCCACCAACTAGGGTATTAATTTTATTTTTCTTATAACTTAAAGAATATGTAAAACCATAAAAATCATTATCTAACCATCTTTGTGTAATAAAATCAGAGCTGGTAACGGTATCCTTACTAAAAACTGCATTTGGTAAATTAAATGAACTGAATTTTGAGTTTTGTATAAGGTTTTCATAGTATCCTTCCCCCTTTGTATAATGTAGTGCAACATTTGCATTCAAATTGGTGTTTAATTTTATTGAATAATGAAGCTGGTAATTATCCTGCCAGTAATTATCTGTTTCATTTTTATAATTATATGGATTATATGTTCTATTTGTTATTAATGAATCTTTTGGAACTCCCAGCCATGCCTGATAAGTGTGTTCTACACCTGAAAAAATCATTAGTTTCAAAATACTTGTTTCCCCATACATTGTTCCTGAGATATAAAATGATTTCAAATCGCTGAAAGCTCTGTCGATNNTATCCGTCGGACCAGATTTTTGATAAGCGGGCATCAATGGCAAACTTTTTATTAATTAATCCGGTGCCAAAATTTATAGTGTTTTTTGAAGTGTTATACGAGCCATACGATGAATTGACTTCTGCATAAGGTTCACGATTAAGATTAGTGGTCTGAAAATTTATTGTGGCACCAAAAGCTCCTGCTCCGTTTGTTGAGGTCCCTACTCCTCGTTGAATCTGAATGTTATCGGCAGACGATGCCAGATCAGGCAGATCAACCCACCAGACTCCATGCGATTCGGCGTCGTTAACAGGTATTCCATCTATTGTCACATTAATTCGTTTTACATCAGTTCCTCTTATATTTATGTTAGTGTAACCTACACCGGTTCCCGCATCTGAAGATACAACCATTGATGGAGTATAATTTAACAGATATGGGATATCCTGAGCAACGTTGTTTCTTGAAATAGATTCTTTGTTAACTGTTGAATATGCCAATGGTNNTTTACAAAAACTTCCTCTGTCATAAAGGGCTTTCCTAAAAGAGCTATGTTCAAAACAGTATCGCCTTTTAGTCTTACTTCACGGCTCTGTGACTCATAACCGATAAAAGAGAAACGAAATATATAAACTCCATCTTTTAGAACAGACAAGGTATAGTTCCCCTCTGAATCTGTATGTACTCCAAGTAATGTGTTTTCAATTGTTATTCCTGCCCCCGGTAAAGGAGATCCGTTGAGATCAGTCACTTTACCCTTAATCACCGAGCCATTATTCTGAAATACAATTGCTTGAGAAACACCATACAACCCGATAAACACAATCAAACAAATCAGTCTCCTCATAGTTCTATTAATTAATCCATTTTCAATATCAGGAAAATGAGGTTGTTATGTAAAGCTGATTTGTTGGATACTCTCTTTTCCCTCCGCCGGCATTATCCGGATCAGGTTTAAGGGTATGATCTCAGCCCGTAGTTATAAGGCACCCCATTTGTTGATACACCAAAGGTAAGATCTTTTAGCAGAAATATCAATTTTTTGCTAAATTAGCGCTTAAATACATAAACTGAAATGAAAAAGCTACTGGATAAACTTAATTATAAGGGCCAAAAAAGGATATCAGTTATAAATGCAGAAGAGAGCTTCATAATTTCACTTTCCACTGAACTTAAAGATGTAATTATTGATCAGAAAATTGATCCCCGTTATCCATATGAATTCATGATAATATTTGTTAAAAGCGTATCAGAAGTTGAGCTGCTTGCACCAATGACCCTTCATAACCTGATGGCCGATGGTGTCTTGTGGTTCTGTTATCCTAAAAAAACCTCAAAAAAATATAGTTCTGATATCGACCGCGACCATGGATGGAAAGTTCTTAATGATTCCGGTCTTCATGATATCCGAATGGTTGGTATTGATGAAGACTGGTCCGCATTAAGGTTCAGGAATATCAAATATATCAAGTCAAGATCAGGCAGATTTACAAAATAAGATATTTACGTAAAGAAGGGGAGATCGGGAGAACGGGAGATATGGAGAGATGACAATTATGTTAAATCCTCTCCTGGGAGGGGCCGGGGTGGGTTAAAATATCAATCGATATTTTTTTATTATGATCAAAACCATCAGAATAGAAACTCCTCTTGGAGAGA
>PLLX01000009.1 GCA_003141415.1 Bacteroidales bacterium | reverse complement strand
ATAGAAAACATGTGGAAAATATGGTGAATAACTGTAACTGAAATTAGGGCAGTCCAAATAACGCCAAAGACTAGGACAAGCCTTCTGATCCAAAAAAGATCAATATTTGCGGAATTAGAGAAATTATTAAAAATATTTATGTCGAGTTTTTTAAAAAGCCTGATAGTCAATAAAAAATATACAGTTCCTGAAAAGGCCGTCATGATTAAAAAGAATGAAAATAATAACGGAGGGTTATCGCCCGGAGAAACTTTTTCAATGTTTAACTTTTCAGATAATCCAGGGTTAAAAGAAGAAATCAGTATATATAGATTAAATAGAACAAAAGGAATAATATGTATCAGATCTTTCCAGGAGTTTTGCCTTTTATCGAAAACCAGGGTCAGAACATAGTAATACAAAAATGGTCCATGCAACATTAAAAAAGAAATCAGGTTGATTGACAATAATTGGAAATGAGTAAACAGTTCATGTGAGTAAAAAGCATACACCCCGATATAGGCGCCAAGATATGTTAACCATAATATCAATATATAATCATGAAGTGCCCTGGGCTTCTTCTGAAACAATAAAACCGTAAAAAAGAATGCATTAAAGGATGCTATTAAGAAGATGAATTTCATAAGTTCCAAAATTACTCTTTTCCCAAAATTAGCTTTTTTCTTCTAAAGAAATAGGTATTATTCGTACAGAGTCAATCCCGACTTGATAGCAAACTCCGGTTCATGGATTTTGGTCTAACTCTAAACAATACTCTCATTTCTTCTTCCATAGGAAGTAAATCTTATATTCATATTATATAAGTGCAAAAGCCGGGCTTATTGACCACATTTCGCTGGGAAAGCTATTATTTACATATATAGCTAAACAACAAACAACAAAATTATCTTACATCTCTTGTAACTTATCTTTCAAGCATTTAACAAATTATTTAAAATATTATAATTATTTGTTTTATTTAATTTATTTATATTATTATTCATTAGTGGACACTAATGATTTCATTTATTTAAATATCGAGAGCATTTCACGGGAAGAGGTGTCCCCTCTGGTCACATTGTTTATTTATTCCCGTGTCGCTATGTTACGGGCTCCGCTTTGCTTCGGAAGCCTCTAAGCCGAAAAAGCTTCTCGTATTCTAAACCCTTCACAGCGCTAATGCAATGATTTGAGAGGTACAATGGTACACTCTAAAATCATAATATAATAGTGGTGTTCGCCCCAGGCTCACGTCTATAAACAAGTTTTTTACAAAGTTAGCCACAAGTCCTAAAACGATGACCATACCCGCAAACTGCCTATTCAAGCAAAAGACTACGGCATAAAGCCGCTGCGCTATTTATTCCGTTTCCTTTTGCACTTATTTAGTTCTTCTGGCTTTCGTCCGCTGGGTAAAAACTTTGTTTAACTTAATTCTATCGCATTATGAAAAACACANNTTACCTACGTGACTAAAGTTAAACCATCGGAGCGCTTCGTAGTTAGTTGTTCCAGGGATGCACATAAGATCTTCTTCGACTCCTGGAATCAAAACTCAATTGAACATAAGGAGTCTTTTAAGATGCTCCTACTTAATAGGGCAAACAAAGTTCTTGGAATTACCACGATCTCTGAAGGGGGACTTTCCGGCACTGTAACGGATGTTCGGTTGATTTTCCAGTATGCCATAAAGGCTAACGATTCAGGAATAATCGTCGCTCATAATCACCCTTCAGGAAATAGCAACCCAAGCGAGAGCGATCTGAAAATAACCCAGAAAATAAAAGAGGCAGGAAATCTTCTTGATATTCAGTTACTCGATCACATAATCCTTACCCCTGAAAGTGAAATCTACAGAAGTTTTGCAGATGAAGGCCAAATATAAAATTAATACCCTTCGGGGTATTTTTTTATGTTTAAAGAGGAATAAAGAAAGCCTTTGCCGTCGCACGGTTTTTAGACAAACACAGAAGATTAAGAATGTTTGTCTAAAAAGGAGATTTCAATTTGCAGGAAGAAAAAACTACAAATTGAAAACACCTTCCCTTTTGCCTGGAAAGAGTTAGCCTATTTTTCACCTGCATTGCGTTGCACTCCACTACGATTCAAAAAGGCTAACACTTTCACACCAGCTTCCTTCAGAGGGTTAGGACTTCATTGAATCTATTTACCAAATGATCGTGGTAGAGCAAAAATGTTGAATCAATCTAATTGAGACTTTTAAAATAATACATAAAATAGTTTGATGTATTAATTTTTTTATACATTTGTTTCGTAATTAGACGAAACACTAAATGAAATGGAGATAAAGGAAAAGGTTAAGGTGTATACTGATAAACAGGAAAAGATAGCCAGGTACTCAAAAGCATTGGGACATCCTGTAAGAGTGTTTATAATGGATTTTCTGGTAAAGAATACAGATAAGTGTTGTTATAGCGGGGATATGGCAGAAGAACTTCCCATTGCCCGTTCAACACTCTCTCAGCATCTGAAAGAATTAAAAGAAGCTGGTTTGATTCAGGGTGAAATAAATCCTCCTTACATTAAATATTGTATAAACAAGACCGGTTGGTCAGAAGCTAAAGAGCTGCTTGGCACTTTTTTTAATAGAAAATAGTAAATACCTGTATAATGGAAATAAAAATATTAGGAACTGGTTGTTCAAAATGCAAAACCCTTGAGGAAATTACCCGTAAAGTGGTAAAAGATAACGGCATTGATGCTAACATCACAAAGGTTGAAGACATAGTTGAAATTATGAAATTCAACATCATGACAACTCCCGCCCTGGTCGTAAACGAAAAAGTTGTTTCAAAAGGAAGAATACCTTCAGTTGATGAGATAAAACAATTTCTAACTAAATAATAAACTAACCCTATGAGAAAATTCTTTTTAATAAGTTTTGTATTGATAATCCTGGTTGGTATTTCATGCAATGCCCAGACAAACCAGAAAACGTCTCAGTCAGTTTCAAAGAATGGCGATATTGAGGTTTATTACTTTCACATGACAGTACGCTGTACAACCTGCAAAACTGTGGAAGCAGAAGCCAGAAAAAATGTTGAGATGCTCTATGCTGATCAGGTTAAAGCCGGGAAAATAAGTTTTACTGCCCTAAATCTTGAAGAAGCAACCGGAAAAGCAATGGGTGAAAAACTGGGTGTAAACAGTCAGACGCTCCTGATCGTAAAAGGTGACCAGAAGATCAATATTACAAATGAGGGTTTTCTTTATGCTGTTTCTCAGCCACAAAAATTCAGTGAGGTTATGAAATCGAAGATTGATCCTCTTATTAAATAATAATCAGGCTCAGAAAGCCTATTCTCTCTTTTTCGAATTTAAACCAATATTTCCATAATGGAATTTCTTACAAATCTTCTTGATAATAGTTCAATGCCATGGATTACAGCCTTATTACTAGGNNCTGATGACCGCTATCAGTCCTTGTCCATTGGCTACAAACATTACAGCAGTCGGATTTATCAGTAAAGATTTGGAAAACCGTAACAGAGTCTTTTTCAACGGATTGTTTTACACACTTGGAAGAGCAATAACTTATACCCTGATTCCATTAATTATATATATTGGTGCAGACCAGTTTAAATTCTCAGGATTCTTCCAGCGGTACGGTGAGAAAATCATCGGTCCACTGTTGTTATTAATCGGGATTTTTATGCTTGATGTCATCAGGATAAATTTCCCCGGCTTTGCCAGACTCTCAGAGAAGATGGAAAAGAGAAAGTCATGGAAGTTTATTGATGCAGTATTGCTGGGAATGGTTTTTGCTCTTGCTTTTTGCCCTTATAGTGGAGTGTTATATTTCGGTATGCTTGTTCCCTTAACCGTGTCAAGTGCATCTGGACTATATCTGCCAGTAATATTTGCTGTTGCAACAGGTATCCCGGTAATCATATTTGCATGGGTTCTGGCTTATACTGTATCAGGATTAGCTGGCCTTTACAATAAAATAAAAATATTTGAACTCTGGTTCAGAAGAGTAATTGCTGTAGTCTTCATCCTTGTTGGTCTTTATTACATTTTCAGAATTTACTTATAAAAAAATTTGCATATTTATTTCGTAGTATGACGAAATATTAATTCTTATCAAATGAAAAACATTAAAACAAATATCTGGTTACCTGTTGTTTTGTTACCTGTCTGGTACATAATATATCATTACCT
>PLLX01000240.1 GCA_003141415.1 Bacteroidales bacterium | reverse complement strand
CTTACTTCAACATGCGAAAGTCACTGAAAAAAGATGTCATGTAATTTGTGTGGGAGTCAATATTTAAAATAATCTTTATTACGGCATACCAGGAAAACGAGCGAAGCCTTTGGAATTAATCCCAAATTATAATTCCTCTAATATAAATCCGGTTCCTTCTTCTCAATACCGCAAACTGCCTTCTTATGTCTGATATTTTGATTATTTATATTATTTGCAGGCATTTAGCCTGTTTGATTCAATTCTGTTTTTCAATGAAACATTAGAGACAGGTTAATTGTTTATTTTTAATTAATTGGTCTGTCTTACTATATTGCGTGGCGGAAAAATGCACGGGATACCCCGGTTGCCGTAATGAATAGAAAAGGTGCAAATATATTTTCCCTTAATGCTGCAACAGAAGACCTGAAAGTTCTGCCAGCAAAATTACACAATGATTCAGGTGTAATTGGTGCTGCAGCTTTTGCATTACATAGCATGGATAAAACTTAAAATTCAAATGCTGATGAAAATAGAAGAAAAATGCATTAACACNNCATATGCATTACAATCCTGCCAACCCAAACTGGTTCAACCGTGACCGTTTCGTGCTTTCAAATGGACATGCCTCTATGTTGCAATACGCTGTTTTGCATTTAGTTGGATATAAAATTACTCTGGAGGATATCAAAAACTTCAGACAATGGGGAAGTATTACACCGGGTCATCCTGAGTACAGGCTTACACCTGGTATAGAAACCACAACCGGTCCGCTGGGACAGGGGTTCATGAATGCGGTGGGTATGGCAATAGCCGAAGCACATCTTGCAGCTACATTTAACACTAAAGAATATAATATAATTGATCACTTTACATATGTATTTTGCAGCGACGGTGACTTCATGGAGGGTGCTTCCAATGAAGCCGCATCAATAGCGGGACATTTCGGATTGGGAAAGTTGATTGTATTATATGATGATAACCACATAACCATTGAGGGAAATACATCACTTACATATTCAGACGATGTCGCCAAACGTTTTGAAGCCTATCACTGGCATGTTCAGAACCTTGGTGACAAGGGGAATGAAATACAGTCAATATCTGAAGCTTTTACAAACGCCAAAGAGGTGGCTGACAAGCCTTCTCTTATCATACTCAGGACTCATATAGGTTATGGATCGCCTAATAAACAGGATACATCAGAAGCCCATGGTTCACCTTTGGGTGCTGAAGAGGTAAAGCTGGCAAAAAAATTCTACGGATGGCCGGAAGATAAATTTTTTTGGGTTCCGGACGAGGTGAAATCGCACATGAATGTGGCAATCGAAAAGGGGAATGAACTGGAAGAAAAATGGAAAAAGAAATTCGACGATTATAAAAAAGAATATCCTGATCTGGCAAATCAACTGAATGAATATCTCCAACAGACTCTGCCGGAGGGCTGGGACAGCGAAATCCCCGTTTATCATCCCACAGACAAACCAAAAGCAACCAGAGAAATTTCGTCGGATGTGATTAATGCTGTGACTGCACATCTGCCATGGCTTATGGGGGGGAGCGCTGATCTGGAACCTTCTACGAAAACACTGATAAAATCATCAGGTTATTTCGAAAAAGGAAAGTATGTAAACCGGAATATGGACTGGGGGATAAGAGAACATGTGATGTGCGCCGCCAGCTCCGGAATGAGTCTCCATGGAGGCATTCGTTCTTATGCAGCAACATTCTTCATTTTTACCGATTATGCGAGACCAGCAATCAGGCTGGCCTGTATCATGAAGTTACCTGTAATTTTTGTTATGACACATGATTCAATCGGGTTAGGAGAAGATGGGACTACGCATCAGCCTGTCGAACACCTTGCATCTTTCCGAGCCATGCCCGGCATGTGTGTCATTCGTCCTGCCGATGCTAATGAAGCTGCGTACGCATGGCGAGCTGCTATTCAAAATACAAAGGGTCCTACAATGCTGGTTTTGTCGAGGCAAAAGTTGCCGATATTTGATCGTAATATTCTTGGACCCGCTGATGGAGTGATAAGAGGCGCATATGTACTGTCTAAGGAACAAGGTAATAATCCAGATATAATTTTGATCGCAACCGGTTCAGAAGTCCAACTAATTCTTGAGGCACAGCGTGAGCTTAAAAATGAATCTGTTGATGCTCGCGTCGTAAGCATGCCAAGCTGGGATTTGTTCAGAATACAGGAACTGGAGTATCGTGATAAAGTATTACCCTTAGACATAAAAGCCAGGCTCGCAGTGGAAGCAGCATCACCTCAGGGATGGTGTGAATGGGTAGGTGATTATGGTAAGGTAATCGGAATATCAGAATTTGGGTCCAGTGCTCCTTATAAAGAGATATATGAGCATTATGGCATTACTGTAAAAAATATTGTGAGTACCGCAAAAAAGTTGGTGATGAAATGAAAACCATCAATGAGAATATCACAACATTGTTTTTAGACATAGGCGGGATATTGTTCACCTTCAGAAAATCAAATTCTCTTAAACAATGAATAAATAACACGCAATGGGAAAGAAACTTTATGACTATGGAATGATAGGACTGGGAACAATGGGGCGCAACCTGGTATATAACATGTATGACCATGGATATACTGTGGCCGGCCTCGACAAGGATCTTTCCAAAGTGGAAACATTTAAGCAGGAGAAAGGTAATTATGATCTTTTTGGGACCCATATTATTAAAGAATTTACCGATGCGCTTAAAAAGCCTCGTGTTATACTTCTGCTCGTGCCGGCCGGACATGTTGTGGACTCAGTGATTAATAAGCTGAAACCATTGATGTCAAAGGATGATCTGGTAATCGATTGCGGCAATTCTCATTATACTGACACAAATATCCGCATTAAAAAACTGGAGAAGATAAAAATACATTTCATGGGTGTAGGTATATCGGGAGGCGAATCCGGTGCCCGCAATGGTCCAAGCATCATGCCCGGAGGATCAAAAAAAGCATATGAGCGGGTCGCACACCTGTTGCAATCTATTTCTGCCAAAGCAAATGGAGTACCATGCGTAGCCTATCTTGGTCCGGACTCAGCCGGGCACTACGTAAAGATGGTGCATAATGGCATTGAATATGCATTCATGCAACTCATTGCAGAAAGCTACCAGTTACTAAAACAAGCTGCTGGAATGAGCAATGATGAGCTGCATGATATTTTCTTAAAATGGAATAATGGATCACTTAAATCATATCTTGTATCAATCACTGCAGATATTTTTAAACAGAAAGATAACCTGACAGAAAATTGCCTTATCGATATGATCCTTGACAGCGCTCATCAGAAAGGTACGGGCGCTTGGACCACTGAAGATGCAATGGCGCTCCAGGTGCCAGTCCCTGTTATTGACGCAGCTGTTTCAATGCGGAATATTTCGATATTAAAAGAGGAACGCCTTGTTGCACAAAAGCAATTGCTTGGACCCGATAATAAGTTAAATATTGACAAAAAAGTACTGGTCTATTCACTTGAGAACGCGCTTTATTTTTCAATAATCACTGTTTTTGCACAGGGGATGGCGCTACTTAAAAGTGCTTCAGATGCCTACCATTATGATCTTAAACTCGAAGATATTGCCGGCATATGGAGGGAAGGTTGTATCATCAGGGCCTCAGTGCTGGATGATATCATGGCTGCAATTACGGAACATCCTTTATTATCCAACCTTATGCTCAGCGGAGTTTTTAAAGAAAAACTGGCCGTTTTACAGGATAATGCACGAAAAATTGTAAAAACCGGTATTGACACAGGAATACCCTTACCTGCATTTATGGCTTCATTATCTTATTATGACAGCTATCGTAGTGGCTGGCTTCCTGATAATCTTTTGCAGGCGCAGCGTGATTATTTCGGAGCACATACGTATGAGAGGACAGACAGAAAGGGCACATTTCATACCGAGTGGAATCAAAAACAGCATTAGAAATGGAGACTTATCAAAATCCAAATACAACAATTATTGTCATTTTTGGTGCTGGAGGAGATCTTACGCACCGCAAACTGGTACCGGCTATTTACAATCTTTACCTTGACGGATTGTTGCCCCAAAAGTTTGCGGTGCTGGGTTTAGATATCAAAAATATGAGTGATGAAATATTCCGGGAAGAGTTGCGTGATGGGGTAGATCATTTTTCGCGGAGAGGAAAAGCGGAAAAAAGCAAATGGCAGGCGTTTGCGAATTGTTTTCACTATCAGAAATCTGATTTCAATGATGATTTAACCTACAGCCTCCTGAAAAAACAACTCGGCAAGCTCGAAAAAGAATGGGGTGGGGATATCAACCGAATATTTTATATGGCCATCCCTCCTTCATTTATTGAGCAGATAGCGCAGAAAATAGGAGATGCCGGATTGGCAAAGAATAAACAACTGAGCAGGATTGTTGTGGAGAAGCCTTTCGGGCATAGTCTTGAAAGTGCGAAAAAGCTTAACGGATTATTATCCAATATTTTCGACGAGTCGCAGGTATACAGGATTGATCATTACCTGGGAAAAGAAACTGTGCAGAATATTCTCGTTTTCCGGTTTGCGAATGCTCTGTTTGAACCTATCTGGAACCGCAACTACATTGAAAGTGTGCAGATTACAGTGGCTGAACAATTAGGTGTGGAACATCGAGGTGCCTATTACGATCATGCCGGCGCTCTGCGTGACATGATCCAAAATCACCTGATGCAGTTGTTATGTCTCATCGCCATGGAATCTCCTGTTTCATTTGAAGCAGATGAAATACGTAACCGCAAAGTAGATGTACTTCATGCAGTTCGTAAAATTAAGCATGAGGAGGTGCATTCTTTTGCAGTTCGTGGTCAGTATGGAGCAGGGTGGATTGAAGGCAAAAAAGTAAAAGGTTACAGGCAGGAACCTGGTGTGGAAAAGACTTCAAATACAGAGACTTTTGCTGCAATAAAGCTGTATATTGACAACTGGCGCTGGCAGGATGTGCCCTTCTATCTTCGCACAGGCAAACGAATGAATGAAACAATTTCCGTGATCACAATTCAATTCAGGCCCGTACCCCACAAATCTTTTCCACATGAATCCATGGATAACTGGGAATCAAACCGTTTAATCCTCAATATTCAACCGAATATGGGTATCAGACTCCGCTTCCAGTCTAAAAGACCAGGTTTAAAAATGCTTCTCAATCCGGTCAACATGCTGTTCGATTACTACAATTCCTATGCAACCGTTGCTCCGGAAGCATATGAAACACTATTATATGACATTATTATTGGTGATGCGACACTTTTCATGCGTGCTGATCAGGTGGAGGCAGCATGGAGTATTCTTATGCCCATCATAGAATCCTGGGAATCGAATACTACAACTGGTTTTCCCAACTACGCTGTTGGTACGCAAGGTCCCGAAGATGCGGAAGCACTCATTGCCAGAGATGGCCACCATTGGATTGTAATGCCTCTTGAAAATGATGATAAGAAAAAAATCAAAATATAATTTTCTGTGAAGAAAGTGAAGGAAATACAACTGCGACAATGATTAAGAATAAAACTCCTGAAGAACAACGGCTTGTGATGCAGAAAGAAAACAAACTTTCTACGGCAAGTTGGGGTCCTTATCTAAGTGAACGTCAGTGGGGAACAGTACGTGAAGATTACAGTAAGGATGGAAATGCCTGGGAATATCTCTCTCATGATAAAGCACGGTCAAAGGCTTATCGGTGGGGAGAAGACGGACTTGCAGGAATTTCCGATGCTCAATGTCAGCTTTGCTTTGCTCCGGCTTTTTGGAATGGGAAAGACCCGATTCTGAAAGAGAGATTATTTGGGCTCACTAATTTAGAGGGTAATCATGGTGAGGATGTAAAAGAGCTGTATTATTATCTCGATAATACCCCCACGCATTCTTATATGCAGTATTTGTATAAATATCCTCAGGAAGCTTTTCCGTATGAGCAGTTNNCAGCTCCGATAATTGTGCTTCCTACTCTTTGGTATCGCAAGCAATGGTCACCAGATCTGATTCAGGGAAAGCCGGAAATACATATGCAGAAAAATTCTGAAGGGATATATTCTGTCTGTGCCACCCATCCATTTATTGGCAAATATTATCTCTATTTCGAAGAGTCTAAACAGTTATTATTCACAGAAAATGAGACCAATAATGAAAGGATTTCCGGGATTTCTAATGAAAAACCATTTGTAAAAGATGCCTTTCATGCTGCAGTTACTAATAATGACTTTGCAATTTTTAAGGACAAGGAAAAAGGCACCAAATTCTCTCCTGTTTACAGAATGAATATTGAACCTGCTGATACAGGCAAGTTCCGGCTACGTATATCCAGGAAGAAAGACCTACAAAAACCTTTAGGCCGGGAGTACGATATTGCTTTCATTAATTCAAAAAAGGAGGCAGATGATTTTTATAAAACCATACTACCTGTAAACCTGTCTCCAGAACTAACTCTTATCGCCAAACAGGCTTATGCCGGGATGCTTTGGAACAAACAATTCTACTACTATGATGTCAGGAAATGGTTGCAGGGCGATAAAGGTCAACCTTCTCCACCAAAAGAGCGATTGACCGGAAGAAACAGTAGTTGGAAACACTTGAATAACCGGGATGTTATTTCAGTACCTGATAAATGGGAATTCCCCTGGTATGCATCATGGGATCTCGCCTTTCACATGATTGTTTTTGCATATGTTGATCCGGAGTTTGCCAAACAACAACAACTTCTAATTAACAGAGAATGGTATACACGTCCCAATGGACAAATTCCAGCTTATGAATGGAATTTCAGTGATGTTAACCCTCCCGTACAGGCGTGGGC
>PLLX01000229.1 GCA_003141415.1 Bacteroidales bacterium | reverse complement strand
ATATAAGATAAATATGGTGCTGAGTGAGCAACAAATCACCTCTATCAATACATATACTTTCAGAAAATTACTAAAAGATAAATTATTGAAAAAGAATAAGGTTAGAATTGAAACAAAGTAAATAAGTTGCCAGACACTTAAAAGTTTTATCTTATTGAGGGAAATAAATATGCTGCTGAAGGATGAAACAATAAAATTGAAAGCAAAAGCCCANNCCCAGACCAATATTTTTGATATGCTGCCGGAAAATTCCCATTTGTTTCCAAAAAAAATCTTGAATATATCCTCTGCCCAAAACAAAATTATCCCAACTTCAAAAATAACGATAAGAGCTACAAAAATAAATATAGAAATTAAATCTTTACGAATGCTGAGTTTTAATTTGCTTTTTTCAGAAACACGTTGAAGCAAAACATTTGAAATAGAGGAAGCTACTAATGCAAGTGGAATAGACAAAAGCAATTTTGAAAGATCAAAAAAACCCGTATTTTCTGCTGAATAGAATTTATTGATCATGATTGCAGGTAATAAATAACTGCAAGCACTCATGAAACCCGGAACTATGTTGAATTTAGGATAATCAGAGTACTTATGAAGAACATATTTTATCTTACCCGGACTAAACAACCGGAATGAAAGACCACTTTTAGTTCCCTGGTAAACTCCTGAAATTAAATTAGCACTCTGCCCTATTAAATCTCCAAAGACTAATCCGTGAGAAATTTTTAAAAATTTAAAAATAATCTGCGAACTTCCTTCAAATCCTCTTCTCATAAATTTATTCAGTGAGATGGGGAAAAATTTCTTTTTCCTGATCAACCAATAATTAATGCTCTGGTAGGTGCTGAATAAAAAAGTACCAAGTGGAACCAGATATAAATAATCAGCAAATGCTATAGATAAATTCAAAAACAAAAGAATTTTTCTTTTCCAAAGAATAATAATTAAAAGCAAAAGAATATTAAAAAACAAATTCAGTATAACCGAAAGGAAAAAAACACCAGCTGCCTCCTTATCTTTCCTGGGTAATATTATAGCAAGTTCATACCTGAAGGATGAGATTACAATGAGTATTCCTATTAAACTAAGATAAACCGAATAAGCTCCGAATATCTCAGGAGAGAAATATCTGCGTAATATAGGTTGAAGAAGAATTGGGATCAGTTGTGCAAGGGCTGTGCCCGATATTAGGATAGAGGTATTACGCAGGAGCTCAGACCTAATAAAGACAGAATAAAATTTACTTTTATCTTTTTCCAATTTTAAAATTATTTAAAAGGAACTCTCTTGTCTACCCGCCTCGTAATCAGGTAAAAGAATGCCAGTGTCAATATAAAAAGTGGTATTTGCAGAAATTTTATCTCACGATATATTAAAATCATTATTACTACAAACACATTGATAATCAGTAAATACATGTTTACTTTCAGATGTGAGAATCCACTTCGGACGATTCTCTGATATGCATGCTTTCTATGTGCTTCGCCTAATTTCTCTCCATTTCTCCATCTACGATATAATGTTAAGGTCGCATCAAACCAGAATGGTGATGTAAGCATAATCCAGTTAAGAATAGAAAACTGGTAAGTGTTATGGAAATAAATACCCAAAACGACAATAATAAAACCAAGTTGAGTGCTTCCAACATCACCCATGAAAATCTTGGCCTTTGGCCAATTCCAAAATAGAAATCCTGCTATACAAGCTAATAACAATAGATTTATAATACTGCCAGACAGGAAAAACAACACCAAACAAATAGTAACAGCTTCGAGTGACGCAAAACCATCGACCCCATCCATAAAATTAAAAAGATTTATGAACCAGACCATTCCAATAATAGCAAAAGGATATACCAGGAAGATATAGTTCATCTCAATCCCAGGAATAATAAGCTGACGGAGACCTCCCAGGAATATGAAAGCAAGAATTGCAGTAATAAAATGAAAACAAAGACGAATCGACGCTTTTAAGCCTATCAGGTCATCTATCAGACTGACAATTGTCAAAATTACTCCACTTAATAAAGCAAAATAAAGTGCAGTGTCAATCAGGTGAGAAATAAATAATATAGAAATTCCTAAGTACCAGGAAATCACTATCGCTAATCCTCCTCCATGTGGAGTCGGTACAACATGTAAACTTCTCGCATTTGGAATGCTTACAATCTTATTTTCTAGAGCAAATCGTCTTATATAATAAGTCAAAACAAATGAGCAAAATCCAAGCGAAATAATTAAAAGGATAATCTTCAATTGGTCAGGAAATTTTATTTTGTTAAAAATAGCATAAAGAACCTGAAAATCTATTCAGATTCTGACTTCATCCGTTTGGCAGTTTTAAAACTATTCATCCATCTTTTTATACCCTCTTCAGTTGAATAGGGTGGTCTGTAATTCAGCAATTTTATTGTTTCACTATTATCGAACTCCAGTGAACCAAACAACTTATTAAAAAAAGATGGGAAAAAATGAGTAGCGATCCTAATAAGTATACTGGGCATTGTGAACAAAGTCACTTTCCTATGCAATGATTTTGATAAATGATATATTAATTCTGTTGTAGAAAGAGCGCCATCATCCTTTACAATGAAAATTCCGGAAGCTCTCTTTTCAATTATTTTGTCGATAAATCCAACTAAGTTTTCAGTATATATGAAATCCCTCTTATTATAAATATTCCCAAATGGCAAAAGTGGAGATAACTCAATAAGTTTAATTAAACTAAGCATATTTGCTCTTACACCTTCACCATAAACAAGTGGTGGACGAATTATTGATACTATAAAATCAGAATTCTCCATTCTTTTGAGTCCAATTTCTGCTTCATATTTACTCCTTCCGTAGGTATCATTCGGAAAACATTCCGAATTCTCATTCTTTAATTCAGAATTTGGGACAAATTCCCCATAAACTTTAAGGGTACTTAAGAAAACAAACTGTTTAATGCCTGCTTTTTTTGCACATTTAGCGACCCGTAAACAGAGATCTTTATTGACCTTAAAATATTCATTTTCTGGAATCTTTTTTGATTGATGAACAATTGCTGCTAAATGCAAAACAATATCAAATTTTCCAAAATCAATATCTTCAGGTTTATTCTCATGCAGAGATATCTCCTCAATATCTTTATAATGTGAAAATTTCCGGAAATTTGTGCCGACAAAACTATTGGCACCGGTGATAAGTACTTTTATCATTTAAATATTGGGAAAATGGAATAATTTAATATTGGAATTATTGAAATGGATAATTACGTGTATTGTGATTACCAAAAAACTCAAACATTTTAATAATATATTTAAAATATAATAAAAAATAATTGGTTTGAATTCCATTTTCTTTACAAGCTCTGTAAATTTCCTTATTGAGAATGTATTTACTATGAATTGATTTATTGCTTACACCTCCCATTCTCATGGAAAGAAATGGCATTTCAAGATACTTATACTTAATCCGGTTTATATATAAAAACCTTAATAATAATTCAAAATCAGCAGCAATTTTATAATCCGTTTTATAGTATCCCAGTTTCTCAAATAATGCTCTTTTTACATAAAAGCTAGGATGAGCCGGCATAAACCCGTATTTGAATTTATTGGTATTGAAAGATCCAGAGGAGTAGTATCTAACTATTTTTGAGGTGTTTATTTGGTTAACAAACTGAGCATCACCAAAGACAGCGTCTATTTCATTTTCTCTGAATAGCCTTGCGACCCTTTCAATAACATTATTATCATAAAAAAAATCATCAGAATTTAATATCCCGACTATATCTCCGGTTGCAAGCCTGATCCCTTTATTAATTGCACCGTAGATGCCATTATCCGGCTCTGATACAAATTTTGAAATACTATTACCAAAAGACTTAACTAACTCAATAGACCCATCAGATGAAGAGCCGTCAATAATAATATATTCAATATCCGGATATGTCTGCGTTAACACTGATTTAATTGTATCAGAAATAGTTCTTACGCTATTATAAGAAACTGTTATAACTGAAACTGTAATGTTTGACATCAAAAGGATATAATATTTATCAGATAATGCTGGGTGCCGGGTCCTGGCTGCTTGTTGTATATTTCAGTTTTTTCAAAAATACAGCATTAGATATTACCATCTCAAAACTTTTAAAGTTGAAGCAACTAGAAATATCATGCAGTTTCTGTTCGGTTCTTGAAATATTTATATAATGTCGTATCTTCTTTAGTGGTGGAAATGAGATTTGCGGTTGATCCCTATCAATATCCCTTGGATGGATATATATAATTAAAGGTCTATCCGTTTTTTCAATAATCCCGGACATTTTAAGAAAAATATGCTTTGGAAATAGTCTAAAGTATCCACCTCCAAAACACGATAATTTGAACATACCAAAATCCACGACAGTTTGAGGAAATTCAATAATTTCACCATAAGTAGTTTTGACTATAGTTGGCTCCATATTAAATTTATCATAATGCCCAAGAAACCTTTTACCAGGAAAGATGGAAGAATCATACTTTATTCCATGCTTTGATAGAATATCAAATGCCCATTCAGTTTCGGGTGTAATAGAGAAGCCAGGAGCTCTGTACCCTATAACACATTGACCGGTAATATTTTCAATAATGGACTTTGCTTTATATATGTCGTTATCAAATTCATCCGGAGTCTGGTTATAAATCAGTTTATGAGCATAACCATGCGTGGCAACTTCGTGACCACGTCGAAGAGTTTCTTTTACCAGACCAGTATGTTTTTCTGCGATCCAACCCAAAAAAAAGAAAGTCGCTGTAACATTATTTTGTTCAAAAATATCCAGCATTCTTGGAAGAACATCCTGAACTCTTTTTACTGCCTGATCCCATTGGTCAAATGGCAGGATATTATCTAAGCCTGACGGGATGTGAAACCATTCTTCGACATCAACAGACATGATGGCTTCCATAATCAATTAAGATTAATTGTAACAAAGAAGTCTCTTCCTATTTTTTCAATTGCGTAGGAACTGATATTCAGCAGTTCCATCAGCCTTCTTATATCCTCCTGACTGTATAATTGCAAAAAACATCTTCGTTTGTATCTGAGTTTTCTTTGAAAGGCCAAAAATCCACCGACAACAGGGAAACTGATTATTATTGTCCTATTAGTAATAGCGAGAGCCCTTTTTATAATTAACTCAGGATGTTCGAAGTATTCAATGAAACCCATCATTATACTATAATCAAATTTTCTATTTGGTTCAAATTCCAGGATATTCGCGACCTCAAACTTTAGTTTATTTTCAAGTCCCAATTCTTCAGAATGTTTTGATGCTAACTTGATCATAATTTCCGAAAAATCAATCCCAAGAATTTCCCTTTCGCTGTTTTGTGCTAAAGAAAAACAATAATGACCTGGCCCACAGCCTATATCAATTATAGATACCTTTTCTTCCGGAATCATCCTAATTGTTTTCTCAAACCTGATTTTCATACTACCACGGAACAATTTGTTAATAGTATAATTAAACCACGAATTTTTTGTCCCATAAATTGCATCAAAATCAGATGCATAGCTATCCCAAAATAGTTTGTTTGATTTCATTTAATTTTATTAGTGAATAGATGTTCTACATCAAATGGTTATTAATAATATCCTCAAATTGCTTAACATGTTAGTCACCCTTAGTATGTTCATGAAGGCTTAAGTGCATATAATAATCCTTTCCCAACTATTCTTTCATTTTTTATGTGATAACTTCCAGATAATTCTTCGAATATCCATTCAATTTCATAGTCACTATTAATAATCAATGAATTGAACTTTTGAAATGATAATGTTGTGTGTGGATATGACTGTATTCTATCAATATAGCCTTTGGGCAGTTTCCCTGGTCCATTTGAGGATAAAAATGATTTTTGAACTGTAACGAAATCCCTATCATTTTCATTAAACATCATTCGATTAAAAAATATTCTGCTGGCTTTTCTGTTGATAAGCATATTTGTAAGTTCGTAAGGATTTGGCACATAATGCAACGCACATGAACTATGGATAAAATCTATTACTGTTTTAACATCGTCAATTGAACTGACAAAATTCAATTCGGCATTGCTTAATCCCCTTTCTATTGCAGATTTTACCATTTGTTCCGTTTCAACAACATACCATTTCAAAAAGATATCTTTCGGCATGAAACGTTTAATTTCAAAATAATGGAATCCACAAGCGCCTCCGAAATCAAGAATAGTTAAGTCTTTTTTTGAAAAGTTAATAATATACTGATTAATCGCAGCTAACAGGAATACATTAGTTGGATTTAAGATATACGGTTTTTCATTCAATTTTCTTGCATGGATAACTGTTTTATCAGCTATCATATTACAAAGCTCAACATTTAGATATGCATCTGAGGTACAAGTTTTGATCGCTTGCGAATAGTTTTTGTACTCTTTATTATCAGCCAGTTTCAGGGCTGTTTTCAGCCATCTGTTTAAAATTGGAGGTACAAACTCTTTAAGAATCATAAAATTTCAGTGAAAATGTCTATTTACTTACTTATTCGAAAAATCCAGTCAGGGTATAAAAGGATCCTATTGTAATATTCCCTGTCTGTCATCTGACATTATCATCAAATAGCTCCGGCTTTTTCTTTTTATGTACAGAATGAATGAAAAATGGAAGCATTACAAAAAAGCCCATAACAGGAGGATCAAAAGGACTTCCTGCGCTGAAAAACGAAAATAGAAAAGTAATTAAAAAGAAAAGAGATATAACCTTATATTCTTTATAATAATTCAGATAATGGAAGAATACCCTTGAAATAAAGATAAGGTATAAAATGAATCCAATAATCCCGGAATACAATAAAACTGACAAAAATGGATTATGGGGATAATCACTTCTGGTTTTATCTTTATAGAAATACCAGCCATACCAATTTAGAAAGTTAAAACCTCCACCTAACACTCTTTGTCTCCAGTTATATTCCTTTGTAAAAATCTGGACTGCAAATTTCAAACGCATTAGACGAGGACCAAAAAAATTATTGGCAACCGTATCTACAATCAACTCTTTTTTATGGTCATGATAAGTTGTATCCTCCGATATAAACCTGGCAGCCCACTTTCGTATAGGATCATTTTCTGAAATTGCAGGGTCAGTATTGATGTTATATAATATTGGAAGAATATTAAAACATGAACTAATGTTGTATGTTGAATTATCCGTCAAATTTATTGAACCTAAGAAGGAATTATTTTTATATGTCTTAATCGTATTTTTCTTTAAAATACTATCTGAACTATCTCTCCGGTTCAGATTAAAATTTAAAGATGAAGAATTTTGGGTTTTTACACTGATTATTTCAACAGTTGGGTAAGCAAAAATCACATAACCTTTTAAAGAAGAAAAGTCTCTAGCTCCAAATTTTGAAAAATATAAGTGTACATATTCTGTGCCTTTTTTACAGGCGAGATTAATATTAAGTTTCTGCCATTTACCTTTATTTTTTAAATCATAATCACACTGTCCAATTGCTCCCTCTGATGAATATAATATAGCCCAGGTTCCATTAAAATCTTCCGAAACATAACAATAGACAGAGGCTTTAACAATGTCATTGTCATTTACATTCTTTTTCCCGATCAAAGTATATGAATATGCATTATCACTCCAAGTATCTGCATTACAGGTACTATCCATTAAATATCCTTTGGACCCCTCTGGCACAATTTCAAGATTATTGCCAGTTAAAGGGAATATTGTTCGATGAATCCTTGAGCCCCAGATGCTCTCGGGATTTTTTGGATCAAAACTAGAATTCCGATCAGAAAGATTTAAACTTGCTGACCATAAAATGTTGTAAAAATCATCATAAGAGTTATTTAGATTAACAACAGAAAGATACTTATGTATTGCAAAAGCTATTCTTTGTTTTGTTGCTTCTGGATTTTTTGATCCAATTAACTCAATGGTTTTAGTCTTAAACAGATATTTTGTTTGAAAAGTAAAACAATAGAAAAGACCGGTTATAACGATTAAGGACAATACAAAAAATAAAGTGGCATTGCGAAGAAATTTTATGAATTGGTTTTTTACAAGAAATGAGGATATCTGTATTATCACTAATAAAGTAATAATCCCCAGGAATAACAATAATCCTCTTCTTGAACCAGAGAAAAAGATACAAAGAGAATTTAAGATCAGTAATAAGTTAAATATTATCTTTCTTTTAATAGATATTGGACTTAATAACATGTAAATTATACCAATCATACCAAAAAATACAGGTAGCAGGGCAAAATTATTATCAATCTTAAGATTTTCCGAGATTGTTTTGTCTGTTATAACAGTTGTGGAAAAGGCATTTGCATTTGAAAAAATATTGAATGAATTTCCTAATAAATTTACTGAAACAACAAAAGCAAAAATTACAATAAGATTAATCAGAAGCTTGAGAAAAAAATCTAATTCAGGCTTTGTATTAATAAATAATGTCAGAATCAGTAATATAAAAAAAAGTAAGAGAGTATTAATTATATCTTTAAAAACAGTTAAATAAAGTTTATTTGAAATAAAAAAACCGATAATAAGAATAACCCCAAGTAAGAGTAGCAACCAATAATCCTTTATAAAGTCTTTTAATTTTGAGAGTATTCGTTTCTTAAGTTTGATGATTGAATACATAATGACACCGAAAAGTATTAAAACAAAAGGATATTTGAAGAAAGGGATAGCTGTTCTAAATAAAAAGAATAAAATAAGTAAACAAATTGCACTCAATTCAAGTTTGTAATTAAGATTTTTCCTGGCTATGTCCTGCATACTAATTTTAATAATTCAGTTTTATGTCTAAAAGAAAATATTTTTCTTTATCTTCCCTTATGGAGCGGATCAGAAAAATTATTACCGGGGAATAATGTTAGAATTATTATTTTAAAATACTGATAAATGCTCCGGTCCCTAATGTAGATCATATTCAATTTTAATTTTACCGGAAGAATATCCTTAATATAGCATTCCTCCGGCATTGAGGACTTAGCTAAAAGTTCATTTTCATTCCTGAATTTAATCGAGGAATAATCAGTAATCCCTGGTGGAACAGAAAGGACAAGTCTTTGATCCTCAGTATACAGATCAACATATTTTCTAACTTCTGGTCTCGGCCCTACAATGCTCATTTTCCCTATAAATACATTTGCCAGCTGGGGCAATTCATCTATCTTAAATTTTCGAAGAAAATAGCCCGAAGAAGTCACTCGATTATCAGAATTACCAACTGTTAATAAACCTTTTCTGTCAGAATTCAGGAACATAGTTCTGAATTTTATAAGATGAAAATCAATACCATTCAATCCTACCCGGTCCTGTTTAAAAAATATTGGCCCAGGTGAATCTAGTTTAATCCAGATAGAAATTACTAAAAATACTGGCAAAAGGATAACTAATCCAATCAATGATAAAACGATATCGAAGAATCTTATCATTTTTTCATAACAGTTTTATACGCTAATTCAACTGTCTTTACAATGTAATCAACTTGTTTATTTGTAAGCTGAGGATAAATTGGCAAGGTAATTTCTCTGGAATAATTTGAATAAGCAACCGGATGATCCAGAATACTATAGCCCATTTTTTTAAAAACTGTGAGTAAAGGTAAGGGGATAAAATGAACGTTAACCGCGACCTTTTGAGCTGTAATTTCATTTATAATTTTATCTCTTTGAGACTCATTTATTCCATTTATCCTCAAAGCAAAAATATGATAAGATGATTCTGTTTTATCATGCTTTAGATCAGGTAGCTGTGCCCATTCATATTTACTGAGTAATTTATAATAACGTTCTGCGATACTTTTTCTTCGAGGGTAAATTTTGGTTTTATATTTTCTTAGCTGAGCTAATCCTAATGCAGCGCAAATATCTGGCATGTTCATTTTAAAACCTGGTAATACAATATCGTATCTCCATCCACCAAGTTCATTCTTAGTAAATGCATCCTTAGTTTGTCCATTCAGGCACATAAGCCTCATAATTGAATAAACATCGCCGGAAGCAAACTGACCAGGCAGGTTAATGCATATGGCTCCTCCTTCTGCTGTAGTGATATTTTTAACTGCATGAAATGAAAGAACAGTCAAATCGGTTAAAGAACCGGTTGGTCTACCCTTATATTTTGCCCCTATAGAATGGGCAGCGTCAGAAAGAACTAATATTCTCCCTAGAGTTTTTTGTTCGTTCGTAAGTGGTGTGAATAAACCCCGTATATCCTTTTCCTTTACAATAGCATTGATTTCATCATAATGTGCAGGCCAACCTGCAATATCAACCGGTATTACAGCTTTTGTCGCGGAGGTTATCGCTTTCCGCATTTTTTCAGGGTCAATAGAAAGATCATCGAGCACATCAACCATAACAGGTGTTGCACCGAGGTGGTATACTGCCAATGCAGTAGAGCAATATGTGTATGAGGGAACAATGACCTCATCGCCGCGGCCTACTCCAAACCACTTTAACGACAACATTAATCCGGATGTAGCAGAATTTAAGCATAAAGCATTGTCAATACCACATAAAGATGCAATTTCAGTTTCAAGTGTTTTTACCTTAGTGCCTGTTGTGATCCAGCCCGATTTGAGAGTATCTGCAACTTCACTTAGTATATCCTTGTCAATATACGGGGGAGAAAAAGGTATCATAAATATTTTAGTTAATAAATTATCAGTGAAATGAAAATCAATCAGATGGAGTTTATAAATCTCTCTGCCAGGTCTCTATATCCCAACTCTTTCAAAACGTAACTTTTGCCTCGCAATCCCATCTCCTCTCTTTCCTCTTTGGTTAAATTCAGAATTGTATTTATTGCTTTATGTACTGCTTCAGGATCTTCAGCAGGTACCGTAATACCACAATTTATTCTGTCAACAATTTCATTTTCAACATCTGCGGAAAGAATGATTGGTTTACTGGCAAGCATATAATCAATTAATTTATTCGGAGATATGCCAAATTTATGAATCTCACATTTTACAAGCCCAACATATAATATATCAAATAAGGCAAGCAATTTCTGAATTGATTTTTTTGGTACAGGAGGTAAAAAGATAATGTTTTTCAGATTTCCGGCACTCAATAATAACTCATCTTTCGAAGACCCACTCCCAATTGAAACAAAAAACACTTTATTGTTATCTTTAAACATCCGGGCAGTTTCTACTATTACATGCATAGCATTTGAGGGAGCGTGACCTCCTGTATATCCAATTAATATATTCCCATCTTTTTTTAAAGTATTGATCAGTTTTAAATGCTCAACGGGTACTTCTTCCTGCATTTTTTCAAACTCTTCTGTGTCAAACCCGTTTGGTATATGGACAAACTTACACGAATCCATCCCATGATTAACCATGTGCTTTTCAGCATTACCCAATAACGACACGACAATATCAGAATGTTTATACGCGTAATCCTCCGCCATCTGAAGAACTCTAATATACGAATGATATTTTGAATACCCACCGATTACCATCGGAGTGAGTGGCCATAAGTCATGAACTTCAAAACATAATTTGGCATTATTCATTCTCGATATTTTTGCTGAAGGATATATATCCAAAGGATAGGTTGATGACGCAATAACGAGATCAGGGCAGGCAAGACGGGATATTTTCGTTTTATAATAATAGAGCTTAAATATAAAAAACAGGATGTTAATTATCCGTTTTATACTTCCTTTATATGCTGGCGTTTTTAACCAGACATACTGTATTCCATCTACCTTTTCTTCAGTAAAATCATTTTTTACCTTGGGCTGAATACTTCTTAAATGTGAAAATGAAGCACCAACTATAGTAACATTGTGTCCCATTTTTACGAACTCTTTACCTAAATAATAAGGCCTGTACTCCATGCCTAATATCGGACTGCCTGCATAATGATTTATGATCAGAATATTCATTTCTGAAAGTCTATTTAAAACAATTAAAAACCTATTTTCGGTTGTAAAAAGTATTTAGTAACTTTTGTTACTCCTAATTATTAAAATCACACTATCCAACCAAGACATATAATCTCATTTATTTGATTTCTTTCCCATTTACTGAGATAACACGCTTGTAAGATTTTCTCCCGGTAATATTTGGTTCAATAACGTTTAAAGAAATTCTAGAATTCCATATATCCAAAGGGGTTATAGCTTCTACCAATCCTTCGTCAATGGCAGCTTTCATAGCATCTATGTGAGTCTCCCACATCTCAGGAGTGCCATTATTAAAATCATAAGGAGAATGTCATAATTCAAAAAGAACCGTCTTCCCCGCGATACAATTGGAAAGTAAAGTAGTTAAAAGTACATTTGTTAAATTTCTTGGTTCTACATTTGCATAAAGACTTTTCACATCCCATAAATTACCAGATAGTGATTCGCTTGCATTAAAACCGCCTGGGATATCAATTGAATGATTTCATTATTAAACGTTGAATGTCCTCAGAACGGACACCAACACCTGCGGGTGAACAAATCTTAGCGCCATCACCAAAACCATTTGCTTGAAGCCATGAAGCATTTGCTTTTACTTCATTGATTTGAGTAGCCAGATCCATATCCTGCCAGTTTTTCTGGAAAGGATAGATATAAGAGGCCACAAGATTCCTTGTCCATCGTTTAATATCCTGTAATTGAGTTAATGTAAGTCGTCCAACTCCGCCTATAAGGGGTGCGCTGACATATAATGTTATTGGGATACCCTTTGAATTTGCGTAATTTACAGCCTTAAGGTGTCCTGAATAAGCGCCATCCATCCCTATCGATACAAGAGCTTTTGCATTGGGTGGAATGAAAGCGTAAATTGGTCCAATTGTTACATCGGAATTTATAGTCCCGTCTGATTCTGCAAGAATTCTAATATATTTAATATTTGCCCAATCCGGGGATCCGTATGTTTTCCACTCAAAAGCTCCTGTTGAACCTGTAAATAGATGCCAACCAGAATATCCACCAACTGAGCTAGCATAATTATATACCAAAATCTCAAAATAATTTGTCAGAGCATTATCTGATATCGATGAATCAAAATGAAGGTTGACATATTTTATCGTGGAACCTTTTTTTTTACGAATCAATGATGGAATCAATACAGAACCAGCAATTGAGATCCCACCTAATCGTATAAATTCACGTCGTTTGAGATTCTTTAATTGCATCGCCATAATTAATAAAGATATATCCTTGTGATTTACAATATTTAATTATTTCTGTATACCAGTTTTTCCACGTAGAAAAAGAATCATCAAAGTAGAAATCATGAAATAGTATTGTTAAATACTTAATGTCGATTTTTTCATATGCGTTTATTCTAATAATTGAAGATTCCACGGCTTCCTTAGCTGAATATATTTGCCATTTCTTTTTACCTTCAATTTCGTATTTTTCCATTATATGCAATGGGAATTCAAACATTTCCCCGATTTTATAATGCTCTTTTGTTCCGTAGTCTGAAGAATCGAATAGATAACCTGCATTTGAAATAGACTGAAGAATTTCATTATTATTACGTAAATAATGCATCCTGATTCCAAAGTCATTTAATCCGGAAATATCCTTAAATGTTGCGTATTCAAGATCCACTGATTCCTTATTTATCCACGAGATACCATGAACTCCGCAATCAAAACCGTGACTTAATATTTCAGTTATATATTTCTCACTGAGCTTTCTTGCATAATTAAGCCCCAATCCGTTATTTACCCCTACAAAAAAAGTACTTGGTATTTTATGCTTTTCATCAAAATCCATCAACTCACTTATATTGTTCCATTTGTTCCTGAATAAATTGCAATATCTCAGATATACTTCTCTCAGACTTATTTTTTGAAGAAGTAATTCAATATTCATTCTCACAATAAATTTAGGAATGATTGTATCAGTGAAATGTTCAGAAACTGTCAGATGATCAACATCGTGGGAGACGATTACTTTCATAAACTAAACATTAAAAAACTGATCTTCGGAACAGTTTTAATGCCATTTCCAATGGTAGTTTTGCTTTATTTATTGAATAATAAGGTGTCAGAACACCACCAAATCCTCTGAAATACTTTTCCACCTCAGGAATCATAGACCCTTCAAAGTCGAAATAATGTACACCAATTTCTTTGGCATATTTAATTGCTGAATACAACGCCAGCGCGCCTGCTCCCTGGTGCTTAAATTCATTATCATATCCACCTATCAGATAATATATTTTTTCTTTGTCATAGACACAAAAAACTGCTGCAATCGGTATTTCATTTTGGTAAGAAATAAAAGTTACGCTATTCCCCGGGTCGGAAAAATCAAACAAAACTTTATCAAATATCTTTAAGTCAATCTTTTTCTCTTTCCTCATAAAAGAATTCAGGGCTATTCTTTTAACAATGTCAGGGCAGTTTTCTTTTTTACAGATTATTCCGTCTTTAATAGCTTTTTTGATGTCATTTCTTCTTTCCGGTGCAAATTTCTCTTCAATAACGGAAACAGATTCAGACAAATCTATAATATATGTATAATATGGGATTACCTTAAACCTCCTCCATATGAAGGGTTGCATATCAACATATTCAGCAGGGAAATACACTGTTAATATATGATATGGAAGCTCTTCAAAAAAGTCAGCCAGCATTTGCATTAGTTTTTTTTCTTCACCGGCATGTTTTGAATAATTTTTAGAGGAGTTTTTATAAAATAATTGAATTGAATTCATTAAACGTGGTGGCCGGAAAATATTCAGACCTAACACTTTCTCTTTTGATAAAAGAAATCCTCCTATTATTTCTTCATTTGCATTGAATATTCCATATGCCTTTGTATTATCCCCAAGGATGTTAATCCATTTTTCAGAATAGAAGACTGAAGAGGTTTTAAGAGTTAACTCTTCTTTTGAAATTTGCCTTACGGTCATTTCAGGATAATATTATTATACAAATCATAATATTTTTCACAAATAGTATTCCATGAAAAACATCTTCCTGCAGAAACGATATTTGTCTGAATTTCATAATAATTGTCTAATATCAACATAATCTTATCAGCAATATCCAAACTTGAACGAGGGTCGACGGGATAGCCTATTTTCCCTGCATCAAACCAACCATCAAAACCTTCCTTATTAGAATAGATGACCGGAATATTCTGTGACAGAGCTTCAGCATAAACCAGGCCAAATGATTCTTTAAATGACGGCATTATAAAGATCAAAGCCGCTTTATACATAAGAATGAGCTCTTCCTTTGGAACAGCTTTCAGTATCCTTATATGCGGTTTTCTCAGAATAAGCCACTTTAAAAAAATTAAATACCATCTTTCATCATTTAACCCTTCACCCACAACATTAAAATTAATGTCTAAACTTGGCATCAACCTTTCAATAGCTTTTATTACGTTATGTATGTTCTTATTCCAACGGATTTCACCAGCAAAAATTAATTCAATTTTCTCTTTAGGAATTTTTATCTCGGGTTTGTTATTGTACCAAAACTCATCTATTCCATTTGGGATTACTACACTTTTTGCTTCAATAATATCCGATATATCTTTGTAGTAATTAACTAATCTGGTTTTATATGAAATTGAAAGAAAGATTATTTTCTCTGAATTCAGTATAATTTCCCGCCCTGTTCTTTTTAAATGCAATAAGTATTTTAAAAAAACATTAATATCAGTATTTCTTACAGCAATGATATACGGAATATTAAATTTCTTATACAGGGCGTTTGCAACTGCACCGTCGCTGAAAAGTGTATGTGCATGAATTATCTGATACTCTGATATATTGACTGAAGAACTTAATGCTTCCAGTTCTTTTCTGATTTTTAAATGAAAAAACAGTCTGTAGAGGAAGGAATTTACAATGATGCGATAGTGGGTTTCGATCGTCCTGACTTCGGGCTTTAAAATCCCGGTTTGACTTTTCTTTCTAATTGGAATAAAAACAGCCTGGTTCAGCGGATATTTACCCAGCATTGTAAAAAAATGCCTGTACAGACTGCTATCCACATACCCATTTGCAATATGGAGTATTTTCATCCAGAAAATGATTCTATCAAAATAAAGAGAATTCTAAAATGGAACATAATCAGGCAGTCAGAGTTAAATTTTTATCATCTGAATATGGCAAACTGCTTTGATCTTCGAAAAACAGCATGAAGAAACCAACAGTTAACCTGATATCCACAAGCGAACTGGTAGTTAATAAGTTTAATGCCAGATATAATAACAGGAGTTTCGATATATAGATACTGATTCGTCCATACGATATTAAACTAAAAAAAGTCATCAGAAATAAAATAAGTCCAATTATCCCCAGTTCAACCCATACCTCTAATAAGATATTATGCGGGTATCCTCTTGTATCAATATGCTGAGTAACAAACATATAGCTCCCGATTCCAATGCCTTTTATCATTACTATTGGATCCTGCAGCAAATGGAAGGATTTTTTTAAATGTTCAATTCTGGCGTTGATTGAACTTCCTTTGTTGGTAGCTAATATCAAGTTGAATCTCATAAGACTGCGATCAAACAGCGCCTTAATTTTATCATGGTAAATTATTAGCAAAGCAACCAGTGAGGTTATTGAAATACTACCAAAAATTATTTTTTTCAATGAAAATTTAAATCTGACTTTTGCCAAACGGGATAAATAATACAGTATAAGAACAAATACTGTAAATAATAAAGGACCTCGGGCTCCAATAAGTAATAAAAGAATAAATGAAAAATAAAATATGAAATTATCGGTATTTGTGCTGAATATTCTTAAACGGGAGAATTTCATTATTAATACAATAATCCCGAGATTCAGTCCTAAACTCAAATATTGGCCTCCTAAGCTGCTCAAAGATGAATATGGGATAATCCGCATTTGAGTAGCAATTAAAACGGGGAAATACAGGATAAGAAACAGATAAGTATAATAAATAAAATATTTTATAACTTTTTTCACATCCAGGTTGCCAAATGCAACGATAATAATTGTAACAAAATTTGTACTAAACAGAAACGTTTTTGTATAAGCATATTTTGGAGAAGGAGAATAAGATAGCGATATGATCATCCAAAGCCAGAATAAGAGAAAAGATATGATTACGAGCCGATTCCTCAAAGACAAATTAACCTTGAGTTTATTTCTTAGAATTATTCTGACTGAAATGTATATTAAGGAAACTACTACAGATAACAGTGTAAAATCAATCGGAAGTTTCAAATGATAAAATAAAAAGTAATCCTTAAAGGTACCTGACAACAAAAAAATTATGAATAAATTTTCAAGCATATTTTATCTGAAATTTCATCTATTATTTACATTCCAGGGCAAGGTCATAACCTCCATAATTCCATCTAAATAATTTACCACTTCTTTAATATTAGAAATTCTGATTTTAACCATATCATTTTTAATCTGTAAAAATTCAGGCAATCTGTTGTTAATGAAAGAGAATGCACGATTCAAAAACAAACCAGATCCATAATAGATGATATGCAATTTTGATGTTTTGTTATTAAGTTTCAAGACCCTGCAGGTTTCCTGATTATAATCACTATGAAAAATAAATAGTAAAGCATATAAATAATTGTAATTGAACTTGTCCAATAGATCTTGATTACCAGTTCTTGTAAGGCATTTTGATATGGAATCAGCATGAATTGTTGGTCCCGACCAGAAAAAAGGAATATTTGGGTTCCAGGTGGCTGCTGTATCTTTTGGAAGCATGGATATTTTTTTGACATCACCTTTATGCATTTTTGCTGCCCCAAGTCCGCCAGCACTTCTTTTTGCAGTACCTGCTATTACCATAGGAACATCAATTTTTAAGCATTTTCCAGCATAGAGCGAAAGGCCAACCGCCACATCCATGTCGGGTACTGAACCTGGGAAATAGCTACCGGTTTTTTCAAAGATTTTATCTAAAACTGTCCTTGATGCGATACCGTGATAAAGCTGGGGCATTTCTGAAATATTTCGCCCCCCGTCATTAAGCAATCTGAGGAGCGATTTTTTTGGATCCTTTTCTATTACCTTGCCGGTTGGCCTTTTAAAGGAAAGAAGACCAGTATGCTTTTTACTAAGATGTTTATACTCAACATCTGACCATATATAGGATGGACAGAAGAAAGTGAGTACATCCACTGATTCTCTTTCCATCCATGCTGCAGCATCATAAATATTAGTTGTGACGCAATCATCATCTCCAATGAAACAAACGAACTTGCCTTTAGAATTCAGTACTGCTTTATCGGAGTTTTCATTTATCGACAGAATCTCATTACAATAAAAATACTTAATCCGGCTATCGTTCAATTTGCTGACAGAAACAAGAAATACCTGTCGGGATTCACTTTCATCACTATTATCCTGAATGACAATTTCCAAATCAACGTCTTTAATCGTCGCCAGTATCTCGAGAACAATCTGAAGATATTCGTATCTATTTTTAGTGGGTATAATTAGACTTAATAAAGGATTCATTAACAATTAATTATAATGAGATTATCACTCTGTAAGACAGGTTGTCAGACACAGTAATGCGGATACATGTAAATATGTTTCTTGATCCAGTCCGCCAGTTCGCTAACCATCTTTTCATAATCCGGAACAAGAAAATTAAAATCAAAGTTTGTGCGTTTTAGCGATTTATTCACGACAACATCATCATACGGAATAATTGTTATTTTACTATCTCTCAGATATTTATTGAAAAGGATCAGAAGATCATATTTTGTTATAGGTTCAGTATACACCATATTATATAGTCCATGAGGTTTTTCAATCGCAACCTGTTCTATAGCTTTCGCCAGTTGAAGAGTAGTTAAACCGGTCCAAATGGAACTCTTAAAGCCTTTTACAGGACCATTTTCTTTCATGAACCAATTAAGTAGACCGATTCCATTAGCATTTATATCGGGCCCAACTATTGAATTTCGGAAAGTAACATTTTTATTATCGCACAACTCACCCAATGCCTTTGTCCTGTCATATATTTTCTCCCCATCAGGAAAATCATATTCGGTATAATTCCCTTTTTTACCAGAAAAAACACAATCTGTACTCATATGTATAACCTGGGTTGACATATCCCCGGTAATTTCAGCTAACAAATGAGGTAAATAGGAATTCAGATAGACAGCCATGCCAACATTTGTTTCCGCAAATTGATTAAGTATCCCTATGCAATTAATTACAGCATCAAACCTCCCATTAATTATAGAGCTTGTTAACAGTTCAGTATCCCTGGCATCACCAACAATAGTGCTACAGAACGTTAGATGATTAAGGGCCAATCCGATAACATCATGTCCATTTTCCTTTAAATAAATAGCTATAGTATGACCCGCCATTCCTCCTGCTCCTAAAATGAGAAACTTCATTATTTCCTAATCTTTTATAAGTCCTAACTGCTCTTTGACAAAATCAACTGTCAACAAAAGTTCTTTCAGATCTTTTACAGAAAGTCTTTTTGTATTCTCAGAGTTATACTCTTCATTAACTAAGCATGGTCCGTCGGTCTGTACAAACTTGGTATAATTCAAATCTCTCATATCTGCAGGAATCCTATAAAAGCTTCCCATATCTATAGCTTTTGACATTTCTTCCTTTCCACAAAGTGTTTCGAACATTTTCTCTCCATGACGGGAACCAATTATCTGTATTTCATTATCCGCATTGAATAGTTCTTTCAGAGCATTGGCCAGGTCGCAAACAGTTGCCGCCGGGGCCTTCTGCACAAAAATATCTCCGGGTTCTGCATTTTCGAAGGCAAATAAAACAAGGTCTACCGACTCCTGAAGGGGCATCATGAATCTGGTCATTGCAGGTTCCGTGACAGTAAGCGGTTTGCCTTCTTTTATTTGCTTTATGAATAGTGGAATAATAGAGCCTCTGGAACACATTACATTACCATATCTCGTAGCACAGAAAACATCTTTATTTTTTCTGACCGCTGTTTCTCGGGCTTTAGATATTGTAAGTTTCTCCATTAAAGCTTTAGTCATTCCCATGGTATTAATCGGATAAACTGCTTTATCAGTACTCAGAACTACCACTTTCTTTACAGCATTCAGTTTTGCGGCTTCAAGAACATTTTCAGCACCCAGAATATTCGTTTTTATGGCTTCAAGAGGGTAAAATTCACATTATGGAACCTGTTTAAGGGCTCCTGCGTGAAAAAGGTAATGCAACACCCGCCATCGCATCATTAATCTTTTCAAAGTCACGAATATCCCCAATGATAAAATTAAGTTTATCATTTTTATATTCTATCCGCATATCTTCTTGTTTTTTTTCATCCCGGCTGAAGATCTGGATTTCTTTGAGGTTTGAATTCAGAAAATGTTTTAAAACCGCATTTCCAAAGGATCCGATACCCCCGGTAATCATTAGAACTTTATCTTTAAACATCTTTTATAGATTTATATAGTGCAGATTATTTATTTCAGAATATTTATATCTGAACTAATCTTGAACACAGATTTCATACTAATTTAATAGCTTTAATAACTTTGAATATTGAATATCCCTGCTGAAAATACTGGTATCCAGATCGGAATAGAACTGTCGTGGTCCAGGTTTTGTTATTTTTAAGAGCGCTGATCTGAGACTTTCCATGTTACATAGATCAATATGGATGCCAATTTGATATTTTTCGACAAGCCTCCCTGCTTCTGTACAAAGCGGGGCAAGACAAATAATAGGTTTTCTCACCGCAATATACTCAAAGAACTTTCCTGTTATGACTTCATCACTGCTTGCCGGATCTGAATGGACAATCATCAAATAATCCATTTCCCTCATTTTTTCTATAGCTTCTTCATGACTCAACGGTTGGTTAATGTGGAATCCCTTTAAAGCAGAAACTCCAGGATGCTTAATTTTTATTGAACCGTAAAAATAAAATTCGAATTTTTCAGCCAGAGCTTCGTTATTCAGTAAAATATGGATCAAATTAGTAATATCCCGGTAAGATTTTTTACCACTATTAAGGTTTCCGAAATATCCAACTTTGATTTTTGTGGCATCTTTTTCTTCCACAACAGAATCATTATCTGAATAAAGGCCATTATATCCATTCATAACCAGATATGATTTATCTCTTATCTCTATATTATGTAACTTCTCCACCTTATTCAATATAGGTTCCGAGACATAAGTAAATTTATCACACGATAAGAGTATCTTCTTTTCATACCTTTTGCTTAACATAAACCCTAAATACGTTTTATGTTTAAAAATACTGGTAGTGTTCCAACTGTCACGATAATCGGCAATAATATTAATTTTGGTTTTAAGGTCCTTTTTTAACAAATAACCGATTAGTTGCATACTGTGCGGAGGACTTGAAATAAACACGTTCTTTATATTATTCTCTGATATCATGCACAATGCTTCCCTGTGAAATAAATTTACATAGAAGATGTTTTTATCAGGTACACTCAACCGCTCTAGAAGTGACCTGAACAGGTTTATTGATTTAAGCGGAATACTTTTGAAAAGTGTTGTTTCACTTTTGCTTTCAAATTGCTTTTCAAAAAATCCTTCTGATTTTCCAACATATTTAATATTGATCAGAGTGGTTAAATATTCGTAACCAAAATAACCGTAGTATTTCCCCAATCCGGTCAAAATATGAACCTCCAGACCCATCCTGGTAAAATAATTTGCCAAAGTAAAAACCCGCATTACTCCCCCCATGCTGGGAAAATAAGGCAAAAAGTATCTTGTAATGATTAATATTTTCTTCTTTTCACTATTTAGATCAATCATCATTTTTATGCAATCTCAGTTTGATTACTTTCAAAATTGATCTGATATCATTCTTATCCATAGGTTGAAGGCACCATATAAATAAAACCAGCACATAAACTGTCATTCCTGCTAAAACGCAGGCAGCTAGATTCAACCAATTGACGGGATGTACAATACTTCTTATCACTATCCATGTTCCTGTACCAAAAATACCAGGTAACAATCCCGGAATTAATATTTTTTTTAAAAATTCCTCAATTTTTATTTCTGCAAGACTCAGACTTAATGGAAAATACGCAAATAAAGTTACTCCTATCCCGACCAGGAAGGTTGCAAGAGCAGAACCGATTGCTCCCATGTGAAGAAATCCTACAAAGTAAAATGTCAATATTAAATTAATAATCTGGCTGGAAACTGTAATAATCATATAAACCTTAATTTTAGCAGTAGCCATTGCAATTTGGTCTAACCCGTATAAGCTGTAGGATATGGGCAGATAAGATAAAAGAAGGACCATTATTGTTGCAGCAGAACTATAAGTCAAATATTTTTCCTGAAGATAGAGTTGGAATAGTTCTTGTCGGAATATAAGCAACGGTCCTATCACAAACAACATTGCCCATATCGAAAGTCTTCCAAGTCTCAGAAAAGCGTTAGCAAGTCTGTCTTTTCTGTCCAAAGCATGCATAGCAATCAATTGAGGCTGCAATGGGCCTGTAAGTACCGACATCAACTGTCGTATCTGACGGTCCGCTAATGAACCCAAATAAAAGACTGTCACATCAACGGGTGTGGCGAACCGGTTAAGTATTAAAGGATCAGCAACACTACGAATTGAACCTCCAAGATTACCCACAGCAGTCCATCCTCCAAAAGATACAAGCTTTCTCACAAGGTGCCATCTGAATTCCTTCATGTAAAACCGAAGCGAGGGAATCTGTTTTAAAGAAATTACTATAATTATAAAAAACCCGGTTAAATTTGACAGTGTAGATGCAACAACAACCCAGATTACACTTGTACTAATGTAAAATAATAGTACAAAAAGTAAACCGATACGGAAAAGCTCTGATCCAAAATTGATTATATTCTGGAGAACAAATTTTTGTTTTACATATAATCCAATGCTAAAAGGAGCCAGAAACAAACGAACTGCAAATGAAAACATCATTATCGATAACATAATCCTTGCGTTGCTGATCTGTTCAGGAGCAATCTTCAAGATCAAATCAATATATCTGACGGAATAATATCCTAAAATTAGGACAAGCAGAGAGGCTGCAAGCAAAACAGGAAACATAGTGGAAACAATCTGAGTTACTCTTTTCTCATCTCCTTTTGCGTAGGATTCTACAATGTATCTTCCAATACCACTGGTTAAAACAGTTGTGAGTAGCGGTAAAAACATCATTGCAGCACTTAGAACAGGTATAAGACTAAACTCATCTGAATTTACCCGTCTTAGTAAGTATTGCTGAAGCCAAATTGCTACAGCGGCATTTAACAACATAGTCCCGACCGATGCCGCTGAGTTAATGATGACTAAGCGTTTGCTTATTTCAACATTTGAATTCATTTTAATTGTTTCAAATCTGATAACTTTTTGGACTTATAATCATATTATCCGGTAAGAAATAGAGGAGTCAATTACTTTTTTTTTCTTTAGCTTGGGAAAAGAGGTTCAGAATATCTTCGGCAACTTTCTTGTGATTATGGTATTTTTCAGCATAAATTCTGCCTTTAGCACCTAAGTCCTTTCTCATTTCAGGTTTTTCGAGTACTTGTTTCAAGTTATCGTAAACATTGGCAGAATCAGTATGTAAAATAGGTAGATCGTAAATTCCTGAAATTCGAGGAATATTGCCTCCTAAAACTACGCACCCGGCTGCCATAGCTTCGACCGCGAACGTTCCACCAGCAACGCTAAACAATTGATCAACGGCAATATCGCCTTCTGAAAGGATCTCACGTACCTGCAAATTTGACATGTTCTTACATAATCTAAAATCAAATTTATATCCTTCTTTTTCAAGCTTCGATAAAGCTTCAACAATGAATGCAGTCCCTTTCTTTTCATCATCAGTCGGAGCATGAATTATTATTGGAATTGGTTTTGTCTCATTATTGAACCGGATATTGACTATATCAATGGGCATATGTATCCCTGATGGATGATCAATTCCAATATAGTTTTTCGTTAAAAGATGTGCAATCGTAGGATCTGCAATGATATAGTCAACATATTTTTCAGTTTTTCTTATCATATTCATCTTTTGCAGCAATTCCTGAGGATTATCTTTTTTTGGTTCTCTATGGTGATCTTTCAGCCCTTCATTTCTTTTAGCTCTTTCAACGGCTTCATAACTAATTATATCACTTCCAAGAAACCACATTAATGTTTTTTTGTGAAACAGCCTATATAGTGGAAGATCCAAATTGTGTGACAAAAGTGTTTTTCCAAAAAGGAAAATAAACGCATCATGACGGAAGAAATTTTTTAGAAAGAATTTCAATTTCATGAATCTTCTCCGAACGGTATTCAGACACTCGAACTGAATTGTCTGATTATATTTCATTCCAGCCTGGAAAGGGGTTACGCTGTTTCTTACAACGGTAACTTTTACTTCTTTCTCCCTGAAAGCACTGGCTAATGTCCCTCCTATTTTTCCAATTTCAACCGGTCCTATGAAAATCCTCAATCTCTTCACTTTTTCCTTGGAATGACCTTTTTAACCTGAAACGTGGTTATAATAAGAATTGACTAAATTCCATGAAGCTTTTTCAATGTTTCCCAGTTTTCCTTTGCCTCATTGAAAACAATCCCGTCATTTGTTTCATCTTTATACAGGTAAAGGAAAAAATCATAGGGCATATAATCATGTCTTAGGCAAACTCTTTTAGTTAAGGTCTTGGCAAAAGAAAATGCCCATTCAGGTGAAACATGATATGCCATCGGATTCATGTAATCAACATAACTGGTTAAAAAGTTAACGCTTACTCCCTTTTTCGCAATTTGAAACATTTTTTGAACAGTTTTCTTTATGGAATCTTCATTTGATGTTTCAGGTAACCGGTTATTGAATATACCATATGCTACCACCCAATCGAAAGTACCGAAATCATCTATCATGATATCACCAACTCTCAGATCTGCATTAGGATATACATTTTTACCTACTTCAATCAATTCATCATTAAAATCTACCCCCATATATTTAACATCCGGAGAATATTTATTCAGAAAAGAAAATAAATCTCCAAAGCCACATCCAAGGTCCAGCAATGTGTCACCTTTCTGTAGTATAGCCAAAGATGTCAAAATATGATACCTGAATTCCGGATCACCTTTTGGCCATCCAATTGATTTCGGACTATATCCATACTTTTCAAGTAAGATACGATATCGGCCCATAACGAATTTCTTATCATTTTCTGACAACATAAATAATAGTATTTTTCTTAAAGATCATACAAAAAGATTTTTGAAAGCATCTGCTGGACTATGATCCAACGTATACTTTTCAGCTTCATTAAGGTTCATGCCATTTAATCTGCATCTTGCCATTACTTCTCCAACTTTCAAACCTGCAATTATTAAATCTAAAGTCGGTTTTTCGCCAAGGTAATCTGCACAAACTGTTCCATAAGGAAAATTCCTTGGCTTCTCAGGGAATATTGAAAGTTCTACTTTATTAATATCAGATACCTTAACAGATCCATATGTGTGTATTATCTGAATAAGAGGATTTTGCTCCTTTAATAGTTTAGTTGAAATAAATCCCGTTGAAGACAGAATATCTATATCATGATACAACTCTGCAATAATTATAGCATCATATTTATTCAAACTAAAAACAATCTCCTTTTTGGAGCGAACATATTTCATGTGATTGACGGGGGTTAATTCATCAAACACAACTCTGTCAAAGGATATTTGGTTATTAATTAAAAAGTCAGCGATGCTGTTTCCCATGTCACCGCTGGAAATCAAAAGATAGTTATCATTATAAACGCTTAGTCCTGCTTCAAAAAGAAGCTTGCATATCTTAAAACCAATAGTATCGAACAATCTAAGCAAAGGATGATGTTCATCGGTTCCCATAACCAGTATACCTTTTTGAACACATGCTTTAATATCTAATTCATCAGGGCGAAATTCGGAAACAAGCCACATAAGAGGTATAACTGCAGTGGCTTTCATATTAGAGATCATTTCTGAAGTTATTGGCCGAACAAAACCTGAATTAGTAATAATATCACTCTGACTCAGATAATTATTTTCTTTATTGAAAATAACTGTTATTCTATCATCAATATTTAATATCGCAGCTTCCAATAGTGTCTGATCTTTGACTTCCTCCTTCTTGCCATATCCAGAATCAGCGGCAAAAGCATAAACGTGTCTGGCACCAGCTAATGCAGCAATTATAGATGTATACTTGTATATTCCCGTTGCTGCCTCCGTAAACACAGCAAGACCGGTAAGATCCAATTTGTATTTTTGGATCAACTTTTGAATCAGTGCTCTGCTCCGATTTCTTGATACTTCTGATGAAATCATCCTGAATTATTCCTGAATATTTCTTTGCAAGAGCTTCCAGTCAGATGCTATCTCCGTCAGCGTTTTGAATCCTGCAGGATTTGGATTTGCTTTTATGATTTGTTCAAGTAGAGATCCTGATCCATTCTTCTTATTAATGAAAGGTTTTACTTCTTCAGGTTTGCAATCCCTTAAACTGACTTTTTGTTTTAATGCATTATAATTGTTCATATTTTCAGAGTTTATGAAAACATGAATGGGGTGAAAATCAAGAATTTTCAAACCGGGTTTATTAAATTTCCTGTTATTAAATTCGAATGATGGTGATTTGGTAATAGACATTTCTGCATCATCGGACCATAAATATGGCATACGAATAAGAGATCTATTGTCATAAATAATCTCTTGTGGTATTATGTGAGGCATTCCTGCAAGAAACATCGAACTATCTGTTTCCAAACCGAAATCAAAGGCGAACATTCGTGATAAAGGTGCACTGTAAAACATGGCATGTGTTCTTACAACTTTAGCATTCGGAACAAGCTTAAGAACATTAGCAATAACTTCCTGATAATTTGTGCCATGTGTTGAACCAGGCATAAAATTTGGATGTATACCTAATTCAAACAAATCGGCATGATCGAAAAGTTTCCGGATAGCTTTACTGTCGTGAGTTATGAACCATGTCGCTTTTGTATTATTTGCAATTAAAATTTCAGCGGTTTTATCAATTGCAAAGTCTGGAGCCCAGTCTGTGTCAAAGGTTATTGCAACATCATTAATTTCAATGTCACTTGTTTCCTTCATTCTTTCCTGATATAGATGAAATAATTGCTGATAATATTTACAGTGGTTCAATTATGAAAATCTCGTAGGTCGCCTGTTCATCTCCAATTTGAAATCTTCAAGCAGTTTTTTATAGGGGTATTTTACAACATAACCAAGATCACGTTTTGCCTTTGAGATATCATACAGGTATGAGAGCGTATCAGGTTTTTGTGGATTATAAAATACTTCAGAAGGACGTCCCGTGGGGGAAAACACCTCAATGATCCCCTTGACTTCATCTTCCAGGGAAGTACTAATTCCAGTCGCAACATTATAAAGGCCATGTGCATTTCCACTATCTACAGCTCCAATAAATGCGCTTACAACATCTTTGACATAAACCATATCTTTTCCTTTTTTCGGATTTCCCCATATTTCAATAGGCTCAGATGCCATTGATTTTTCAATAAAAATGTTGAATCCGGCTTTAATGAATTTTCCATTAATATATAATCCGGTACGTGGGCTATACGCATAAACCGCAGGTAATCTAAGTGATACCCCCTGTACTCCATATTCCTGATGATAATGTTCAATAAGGTCCATTGCAGTAATTTTAGTAATTATGTATACTGCATGATCTCCTTTAAAGTTAATCTTATGCCGGTCCTCTTCGGTAATTGCCTTTTCACAATTCCACAGTTGCGAAACATCAGAATGAGAGTTGGCAAATATTATTTTTTTTGCGTTATTTTTCCGGCAATATTCCAAAACGTTTAATGTTCCGTGAATATTAACATCGATATAGTCTTTATAGAATTTAGGATTATACTCTATTAGATTTGCCGGGAGTAATCCTCCTAATAAAATTACGGCTTCGATATCTTTTTTAGGCAAATTTCTGAAATCATTTTCGTTGGAAATATCAAGCTTTGAGTACATAACATTTTTGTTTTTATAAAATTGCTCTGGCCGCTGTTTCAAAGTTGTCACAAAAACATCACGTTTTTGTAATATCAACTCGTCAACAAGATAGGTTCCAATATCACCTGAAGCTCCAATAACAATTATCATAAACTTACCTTATTAGTTATTGTAATAAATTATTTCCTTATTTATACTTATCTTATGATGCAGTTAACTCAGAAAATGGAATTACATAAAAAAACGGATACTCATTAAGCAAAGTCTCGCTACTTAAGCATGTAAGCTTTGACAAATCCTTATAAGATCTGGTATAATAGTAATATAGACACTCCTCGGAACCCCATCTTTTTTTGAAGTGATATACTCCATCTGCCGAGTGAGCTGTACCACCCCAATTCCAATATTGATAATCCATTTGAGCGGCCTCTATCATTGCGTTAAATATGAGCAGGTTTAGAGGTTGGAATTCACGGTATTCAACATTTACAGCTGGGGTAAAATAACTCACTGTCTTGTTAAAATAAGTTACTAATAATGCTGCTATGAGTTTATTATCTTTGCGGGCGAGATATACCCTGTAATCTTTATCGTAAGTAAAAACGTCTGCAAGAGTATCAAAGAAATTCATGTCCTTAGGTGGTACTCCTATTGCTATCATATTCTCGTGATGGAGCTTTGCAAGGAAATGCAGACTCTCAATGCTACTGTCATGCCAGAACTCAATATCACTCTTCTGGGCTTTTCTGATTAAATTCCTCGTTTTTGAGTGAATTAAATTCATAAGATCAACCTCCAGAGAAGCACTGATCACTGGCAGCGATGTCATCATGCCAATCCGACTATCAAGGAACTCGTATCCGGTATGTTTGTGGTACAATTCCTGATCTTTTTCAAATGGCCTGGTAATTATCGTGGAGGTTATGGCATCTTTTTCTTGTGCCAGATCCGAGAATGCACCCAACAGGTCTATTTTTAATTGTTGAATATAAGGAAAGGCGGGATCAATTGTGATACCAGGATTGCTACCGTACCAAGGAGAAGAATTAAGAACGTTTCCATATCTGGGATTCCGTTTTAAGAAAGAAGGTAGCGAACCTATAATCCTGTCATTTTCAAGTGCAATAAGATAATTAGGTTCTGATTCTGTAACTTTTTCCAATAGCCGCATAAAAGTCAAAGAACTGTTTAAGCAAGCTCTGTCATCTTTTAGAATAAATCGGGTATATTCTTCGTGTCTGTCATTCGAGAGCAGTTCAATCTTCACTTTTCTATTTCCATTAACGTTTCTTTTAACAATGTGGTGCATCGTTCAACATCAGCATCGGATACAGAGTTATGCAAAGGCAACGCCAATCCATTACTATCAAGCTTTGCAGATACCGGCAGGTCTGAAGGTTTGTATCCAAAAGATTCCATATAAAGATTCCCTACATGACCTGAAACCGATCCAGCACCACAGCCAAAACCACCGTTTGCCATAATATCAATGATCCTAGTTCTATTGCATTTATCATCCAGAACAACCATAAACGTTTGCCATGTATTCTCCGGATCGTCTACGGGTAATGTTATATGCGGACACCCGTTAAGCTTCTTTAGATATTTATGGGCAATATTCTTACGTTTCAATAATATTCCAGGTAATTTTTCAAACTGAACTTTACCGATAGCTGCCTGGAATTCCGTCATTCTATAATTTAATCCCGGCAGTTGAAAGTTTCTTTTCCCGTCAACTATTTCCATGCCATGATTTCTCCAAGTCCTGCATTTCCTGGCAAGTTCATCATCGTTTGTAATAATAGCGCCTCCTTCACCCGTGGTAATAGCTTTTCTTGGGTGAAAGCTGAAGGTTCCCATTTTACCAATGGTTCCGACGGGAATATCTTTATACCTTGCACCTAGTGCACAAGCTGCATCTTCAATGACATCCAGTTCAAATTCATTTGCAACATCCATGACTAAATCCATATCAGCAGCTAACCCAAATTCATGTACAGGCACAATTGCCCGAGGCCTTCCCCATTTATATTTTATACATTGCCCGATTTTTGAGCGTAAATCATTGGTATCAATATTATAAGTATCAGGCAATACATCAACAAAAACAGGTCGAATTCCCATCAACATTGCCATATTTGCTGCCGACGGCCAGGCAAAACTGGGTACAAAAACTGCATCACCAGCTATCAGTCCAAGCGAAAGATAGCTAATATGCAAAGCTGCTGTACCTGAAGTAACAGCGACACAATTTTTAACTTGATGTAATTTTGCAATTAGTTTTTCAAAGCCTTCAACCTCGACCCCCTGAACTACCCAACCACTCTCAAGAACATCTTTTACAGCTTCAACTTCGCGATTATCGAAAGATGGTTTTGAAAGAGGAATTAAATTATGGCTCATAAGATATTTTTTCTGAAGAACTCTGCTGAAAGTAATATCCCTTCTTCCAGATCTACTTTTGCTTCAAAACCAATCAAATCCTTTGATTTCTTCACACTGGGAATACGCAGTTCAACGTCTGCATAATCTTTCATGGTAAAATCTATTTTAGATGAAGAACCCAGCACTCTCACAACCGTCTGTGCCAATCCAAAAATAGTTATTGCAGCTCTGGCATTACCTATATTCAGAGATTCGCCGATAGCTTCCGGTTTTACCATAGCTAACATTAAACCATTAATAAAATCGTCAATGTAACACCACGCTCTGATTTGATTACCATCGCCGTGAATATGAATTCCCTCATTTTTAAGGGCGAGCTGAATAAATACCCGCATAGCACCTTCGCCTACCTGACCTGGTCCATAAATATTAAATGGTCTTAAAGTTACGGTCGGCATGCCGAATTCTTCATTGTATGCTCTCGTTAAATGCTCACCAGCAAGCTTGCTAACAGCATATGTCCATCGAGCTTCACCAACAGCACCAATTTGAGTTGATTGACTTTCCTCAACACGAAATGCATATTGACCGAATACTTCACTTGTTGAAAAATCAATAAGGCGCTCAAGGTTTTTCAAACCCTTCGCTGCTTCAAGAACATTAGCAGTACCAATCATGTTAACACGCATCGTTTCAGTTGGCTTCAAAATAACAGTATCTATTCCTGCAATAGCAGCACAATGAACAACTATCTGGCTGCCTTTTATCGATTTACTAAGCAGTTCAGCATCCAATACATTACCTTTAATAATCCTCAGGTTCGGATGATTAACATAGGGTTGTCCTTTCAAAGCATCTCGCCTGAAGTCATCATATACGGTAATCTCATTATTCTCAATTAACCGACCAATAAGTGTTGAGCCAATAAAGCCTGCACCACCCGTAATAAAAATTTTCTTATTTTTTATCATAGCAAGGTTTAAGTTATTAGGGTATATTTTTGAAAAAACAAATTTAACAAATTATCAACGTTAATAAAATCTTTCTTGTTAATGTCGCCTATTATATACAGAATTCATTGACAAACAATGTGAAATCATTTGCAGAAGGGATGATAATTACCTTTTAATCCCAAAGGAGTAGCGTTTCGTATTGAATAGACTGTTTCAATCGACTTTCTTGCCTCCTGAATTCCAAATCCGTTTCCCTTTAGTATCTCTTCATAGCTTTTATTATGCAAATCGGTAAATCCTTCACTGAATTCCAATTCAACATTATTTATAATAATTGACCGATACGTCTTCTGACATTTGTCTTTAATAGTCTCAGGTAAATCATTAGTATCAATGCTTAAAAACCATCTTATCCTCGCTCGTTCCAAACCAAAATAACCTGCTGCCTTATGAGGCTCAGAAACATGAACAATGTTCTCTTTAACATCACCAAAAATCCAGGTCAGCATATCAAAAAAATGCACTCCAATGTTTGTAGCAATTCCACCTGATTTATGAATATCACCTTTCCATGAAATATCATACCATTTACCACGACTTGTAATATATGACAAATCAACATCGTAAATTTTATCTTTAGGCCCGTTTTCAATGTCACTCTTCAATTTTTTAATTACAGGATGAAGTCTGAGCTGCAAAATATTATATACGCTTCCTCCTGTTTCTTGTTCAATTTCTGCCAGTGCATCAATATTCCACGGATTCAGTACAAGTGGTTTTTCACAGATAGCATCAGTTCCCTGCCGGAGCGCAAACCTGATATGTGAGTCATGAAGATAATTGGGAGTACAAATACTCATATAATCAATCTTAGTACCCTGCCGTTTCAATTTGTCAAAATGGCGATCGAACCTTTCAAATTCAACAAAAAAATCAGATTGTGGGAAAAAACCATCCAAAATGCCTACACTATCAAATTTATCAAGCGCAGCGACCAGGTTATTACCTGTTTCTTTAATAGCCCTCAGATGACGTAAAGCAATATAACCTGCAACACCAATCAGGCCAAAATTCAATTTTCTTTTTTCAGACATTTTTATGATAATATAAAATATATATTTAAGTAATTATGTGTTTTTAATGTTGTTAACACACTTGAGGAAAGACTTTATTAATGGATTATTAAGGATATTTTACCAGGATCACATTTTCACTTCCATGGCTAAATTTTCGTGTGCATAAACCAATTAAAACCAACTTTTGATAATAGTATTCTCAGTTAATTGCATGTAATGATTATTTTGAAAAGCTAATTATATAAGAAAATCAGGAAGATTTAATAATTTAATGATATACCTTTCCCGATTGACTTTATTTTAAAGCCGTAATTTGTAATAGTTTTAGTATCGAGAATATTCCGGCCATCGAAAATAAAAGCTGGTTTATGCATGCCATTATAAACTCTTGTCCAATCATAGGTTTTAAACTCCTCCCATTCGGTAAGGATTGCCACTGCATGAGTGTCTATCATTGCTGAATAAGGATCTTCATGTATGAATACTAAATTATGATTTATTGTTGAAGATTTATAATCGTTTAAGGAGCTGCTTAAATAATAAATATCTTTTCTTATTTGTTCTTTGCTCACTTTTGGATCATAGATATGGACTTCAGCTTCAGCCTCATCCAATAATAGTTGATGGGATACATATATAGCAGAAGACTCCCGAGAGTCATTCGTGTTTTTTTGAATGCCCAACCGAGGATGGCTATCTTTTTTCCTGAAACAGTATTAAACAAATTATCAATGATCTGCTTTGCAAACCTCATTTTCTGATAGTCATTTAACTTTAATACTTGATCCCAATATTCAGCTACTTCCGGCAAACCATAATGACGACAAAGGTATACCAGGTTTAGGATATCTTTTTGGAAACAGCTCCCTCCAAATCCAACCGATGCTTTCAGAAATTTATTGCCAATACGATGGTCCATACCAATAGCTACACCAACCTCATCAATATCAGATCCTGTCCGTTCACATAATGAAGAAATGGCATTTACTGATGAAATTCGTTGAGCTAAAAAAGCGTTAGCAGTCAGTTTAGAAAGTTCCGAGGACCATATACCTGTTGTTAGGATTCGTTCACGGGGCACCCAATTGGCATATATATCCACTAACATTTGGAGTGCTTGTTGACCTTCATTGTCTGCATCGCCACCTATCAGAACACGGTCAGGTTTAAGCAAATCCTGAATAGCTGTACCCTCTGCAAGGAACTCAGGATTAGACAGTACCTTAAATGTTAAATCTTTGGATTCTGCTTCCAGGATTGTTTTTATAGACTCAGCGGTCCTAACTGGTAATGTTGATTTTTCGACTACAATTTTGCTTTCAGTAGCAATTGCTGCAATCTTACGGGCGCACAACTCAACATACTTTAAGTCAGATGCCATTCCTTTGCCTAATCCATAAGTTTTGGTTGGAGTATTCACCGAAATAAAGATCATCTCTGAGATTTGGATTGCAGCATCAATATCGGTAGAAAAAAATAGGTTTCGGCCACGAGTTTCTGAGATTATATGTTCAAGTCCTGGCTCGTAAACGGGTAGTTTTGACAGATCAGATTCATTCCATTCAGAAATACGTTCTTTATTAGTATCTACCACAATGATCTTAATGTGAGGACATTTTTGAGCTATAACGGCCATGGTTGGACCACCAATGTACCCGGCTCCAATACAACAGATAGATTTAATTTTTGTTGGTATCACACTATTTTGGTTTAGTAAGTATTTAATGAATAAATTATATTATGAATTCCCGGGAAATTCAAGTTCCTACGCTTTCAATTATTTTGTTTATGTGAATAAATCAAAAATTTATATTTGAACCGCTTTATTATCAGTGCACAAGCTAAAATATTATACTCGCTTTTTAAATCACCGTGTTAATTTATATATATACACTTGCAGAAACGATGGCATCATTTTAATTACACCGAGCATAAAAGAGAATAAATAGGCATAAACTGGAAATCTCAATGATCTGTTTATCTTAAATCTGGTTTTTATAAAATTCCAACCATATTTTGCACCTGATCTCCTCTTATAAAAATCTTTATCTTTTCTAAAATTCAGCAGGGATTCTGGAATATTCGCAAATCTTAATCCTGCCTTTAATGCATTTCCCCATAAAACATTATCTTCCATTAATACTGTATCGGTTGGATAAAATCCTGCTGTTTCGATCAGGATTCTCCGATACATTACAGAAGGATGTGCAAATGGGGTCCTTGTGTAATATAATTTTTTCAAAGCCTCATGTTCTACCGGTAACTTCCGATCTGAAAGATGTTTTCCCGACTCATCAATTTCCTGATACCAGCACCCTAAAACTGAAACATCTGAATTCTTTAATAAATAGTTTCGTTGCTTTTCAAATCTTGCAGGCATAGAGATGTCATCAGCATCCATCCTGGCAATAAATTCATACTCAAGATTCCTTATTACTACATTTAAGAGATAATTGAGAGCATTTGCCAATCCTCCATTATTTTCCAACCTGAAAAGTTTAATCCTGCTATCTTTTAATAAAGTTATATATTCGTCAATTTCGGGAGACACTGGGCCATCAAAAACTATATAATAATGAAATTGAGTAAATGTTTGATCAATAATACTTTGAATGGATTCTCTTAAATATTTCAATTTATCATTTCGATAGACAGACATTATCACAACCAGGTCAGTCATTATACACAAAAGATAGAGGTGGATAGTTGAGGAACAGAGTGATGAAGTCCTGCAATACGTAAATAAAAGTAAAAAAGTTAATCTTTGGCTTTCCGGCGTATCAGCATTAAGCGTGGAGCGTACAGTAGAGAATTGACCATGTTGTGTGTTGAAAATTTATTCGTTTAATCGAATGCTTAACTTATCTCTTTCTGATGCCATGCCATAGATTACTCAACCCGGCATTACCCATAAGTAGCTTAAGCACCCGCCATGATGTGTCTGAAATCTTATATTCATCAGGAATCTGAGTAAAAGGTCTGCTTTCGTGTTCACTGATTGCCAGACTTATAGAATTGATTACTGTTTGAGGCTCAAAGCCGGTAAGAATGATTGTTCCAGAATCCTGGGCTTCGGGACGCTCCATGGACTGTCTGAGCGAAATAGCCGGAAATGAGAGTATTGCAGACTCTTCGCTGATTGTTCCGCTATCCGAAATGGTACACCTGGCCTGGGTCTGCAAATGCACATAATCTGTAAATCCGAATGGCTTAAGGAACCTGATGTTGCTGTTTGTTGTTTTGTTTTTTCTTTTTTCAAGCTGCTTTTGTGTACGCGGATGAGTGGAGACGATAACCGGTAAATTATATTCCAGTGCAATATTGTCAAGAACCAACATAATCTTTTCAAGAGTTTCAGGATTATCTACATTCTCTTCACGGTGAGCGCTGACAACAAAATAATTCTTCTCTTTCAGCATCAGGTCCTTAATAATCCCAGAGCTTTCGATCTTTGTATGATAGAAATCGAGTACTTCCTTCATTGGTGAGCCAGTCAGATAGATCCTTCTATGAGGCAACCCTTCACTGATCAGATGCCTGCGGGCATGTTCTGTATAAACAAGGTTAAAATCTGCAATATGATCTATTACCATTCGGTTGACCTCTTCCGGAACATTGAAATCAAAACTGCGGTTCCCAGCTTCCATATGGAAGACCGGGATGTGCAAACGCTTTGCCATATATGCAGCAAGACAGGAATTTGTATCGCCTAACACCAATAATGCATCAGGTTTCTCCTTCTTCATCACCTCTTCCGACTTTCGGATAATGTCTCCTACAGAAGCTCCCAGAGAACTAATATCGACATTAAGGAAATGATCGGGTTTACGCAATCCGAGATCTTTGAAAAAAATTTCGTTCAACTCGTAATCGTAGTTTTGGCCAGTGTGCACAATTATATGGTTTACATGTTCGTCCAGTAAAGCCATAGTGCGCGATAAACGTATTATTTCCGGCCTAGTGCCGATTATCGTCATTACCTTTAATTTTGATTTCATTCTATTTAGATATAAGTAAAAAGACAAAAGACAAAAAGAAAAGTTAAAAGTAAAAAGGAGCTCACAATCTGGTTTTGATTAACCGGATTGAAATTTCTTTTAATGTGCTCCTGCCTGCCAAGCGATTTTTGATAATTGTGTCAGGATAGTTTAATTTTCAGGTGAATAAGGCAGCTTTTTTTAAATTCATTAACCTCTACATCAAACTCAAAAAACCTTACGCAAAGTTATTCCTTCTCTTCTTCAAATTTTAACTTTTACCCCAGGCTATCCTCTATGCTTCTCAATTCCAAATCTTAATTATTTTTCAACTAATGTCTTTCTCGCCCATTTCACATATTCTTCTATACCAGATTCTAAATCAATTTCCGGAGTGTAATTTATTCTTTGTTGTGCAAGCATAATGTCTGCCAGACTATGCCTGACATCACCTGGTCGTTCGGGACCATGTTCGATTTTAATTAAATTACGGTTTTCCTTAGTTATCATCTCTACAAGAATATTGATAGTCACGCGTTTGCCACTTGCAATATTAAAAGCTCCGCTGACACCTATAGAATCTGCAGCTTTTATGTTGGCCTGAACTACATCAGATACATTCACAAAATCCCGGGTTTGTTCTCCATCTCCATAAATCATGAGCGATTCATTCCGAAGCATTTTAAACACAAATATCGGGATGACATTTCCATAGGCATCAAAGCGTTGATTTGGACCATAGACGTTAAAATATCTGAGACATACTGCCTCAAGGTCATAAAGCTTAGCGTATGAAAGACATAACTTCTCTTCACAAAGCTTTGTGCATCCATAAGGAGAGTCTGGTTCAATTGGATGATCTTCTTTTATAGGAATTGTTTTTAGCTCCCCGAATATACCCGCGGAGGATGAGGCAACTATTTTATGGACCCCTTCTTTCCTTGCAGCTTCAAGTACATTCAAAGTGCCCAGCACATTAATCTCAGCATCAGTTATGGGATGGTCAATAGAGCGCTTGTTACCAACAGAGGCAGCCAGATGGAATACCACTTCCACCTCTTTCATTGCATTCTCAACAGTAGCTTTATCCCTAACATCTCCTTCAATAATACGTAAGGCAGGAAACGGATTAAGATTGCTACGATATCCCGACATAAAATTGTCAAGAACTGTTACTGAGTTTCCTTCCTCCAGTAAATACCTGACAAGATTTGAACCAATAAATCCAGCACCACCTGTAACTAATACTTTTTTATTTTTCATAACTTTTTTAAATGCGGCTCAAAATAAATAAAATTTTTTAAAACATCTATTATGCTTTATTTCGCGAACTGATCTGACAAAAAAAGTGAAGAATCAACTTATGCTTTTGATATTCACAGAATTATAGTAATATAATTAGTTTATTGAATTAAATAAATTAATTTAAGATGTTCGCTTCAACTTTTCGGAGTGAACTTAAGGTTAAAAGTTAAAGTTGAAGACGGAAGACAAAAGACAAAAGACAAAGTAAAAAGACAACGGTTAATGAGTATATTTAGTTAAACGGAATAATACAGTTTGTAATAATGTTTTGCCATCAGATTGTCTGTATAATTATTTAAATATCTGGAATATGCCATTTCAACTTTAGCTTTTCCTGATTCCATCGCAGTTCTTAGTGAAGATGCAAAAGACGTCTTGTCATCCAATTTAATAAACGTGACTTCATCGCGATTAAACAATTCCTTAAACACCTCTATATCTGAGCAGATTACAGGAATCTTCTGCTGAACAGCTTCAATAAGTGCAAGACCAAATCCTTCTGATCTCGATGGCATAATAAAAAAATCAAAATATTTTAAATAATTAACTGCATTTATCTGGAATCCGCAGAATATACACCTGTCAGTTATATTCAGTTTCTTTGAAAGCTGCACCAGCTTCAGCAGTTCTTTCCCATCTCCAATAATCATGAAAGCCAGTCCTTTTTCTTGAGCTACAAGATGGAGAATCTGATCAATACCTTTTCTTTTAGTCAGATTACTAACACTAACTAAGACTTTCAACCCTTTAGAACGGTAATTATCTATCGATCGAATAATTTCATAATCAGGCTGAAAAGTGCAATCTGTTTCTGCAATTCCATTATATATGACAACCAGCTTAGACAACGAATACCACTTTGAGTAATAAGTTCTTATTGCCTTTGAAACGCAGACAAGTTTATCAGCCCTCCTCCATAAAATTAACCAGATATTTCCAAATAGAAATGATATAAGCCGGTTATAAGTGAATGCCAGATCTTCAAAAATGAAATTATGAATAGTCGAAATATGATATCTGATCTTTTTACGATTTAAATAGGCAAACAGATCAGGACGTATTCCGTTTGTGTGTATAATATCATATTCTGCAAAACAAAAGTTCCGACGTTCCAGCCTTTCTACCGGTACATCCATATTGATATGCTGATCAACATTTTTATCTAAGTAAAATACCTTAATTATTAGTCCGTCAATTCTACTGAGTTCGTTAACCAGGTTTTGAATAACCTTCACAGGTCCAAGCTGATCAATACGTGATACAATAATTGCTACTTTCACCTATTTTACAATTCAGAAATCACCTTAGTGCCATTTCTTGTATATAGGAAATGAAACAATACAGGATAAAATAAGAGCATAAGAATTACATCCAAACGGTTCAGAAAATTAGAAAAAATCAATAACGAAACTGTTGTACACAAAAAAGACAATGTTACCAGGGCAAAAGTGTCCCATTTTCTGATAATAGTCAGACAAAGGAGAATAAAGAAAAATAAAAATATAAACATGATAATCATTCCGGGCCATCCAAGTGTATAGAAACTGACCATATAGCAAGTTCCTACAATTAATTCAGGTGTAATCAGATTGCAGACTGGACCGGTTAACTGTAATGGTTTTTCTAATCTGTGAGTAATGCTTTCAGGAACCAGACAATAAAACAAAAACTTTTTTAAATCACCATTATTAAAGGAACCCCTACTTTTATTAATATTTTCCTGCAGATTTGCTAAAGGTGAAGACAAATAAAGATAAGTCATGTAATGGTTATGATCAATTCCGGAGTTTTTAAAAGCATCACTGGCTCCTAAATCATTCAATACAATAGATTTTGTCAAGCTACTACGCATATTCCCGTATAAACCAAAACAGTAAGAAAACAAAGGAATGCAGATAATAACTGCAATAAGAATCATAAGGTGTATTTTCTGTTTCTTTAGCAAAAAAAGGAAAAATGAAGAAGTTATAATCCAAACAATCGCTGATCTCCGGAAAAGAAGAAACTGAAGGATCAGAATTAAGGATTCATATAGTAAAAATCTCTTCTTTTTCGAATCAAGATATGATTGAAAGTAAAATACCGAGAAAAAAATACTTAGTGAGTTAAAAACAGGATCGATTACTGGCATACCAAATTCACGGTAATTGCGAGAGCGATCCATTACAGGCAAATATCCCATATAAAGGATATTTATAAAGCATAAAAGAACTATCAGCCAAAAAATAATATCATTTAAATATGTGTTAAATCCACAGATATGAAATCTTAGTAACTTACGTTTTCCAATTAAGTAACCGGTGAAATAGAAAAGAATTAAAGTTCCAGCTAAAAACAGGATCAAAGATGCCGACAATGCCGGAAAAATCTTACTCCATCCCCATAGATAGATGAATACTGCAAATGAAAATGCCACACAGTACATGTAAAATGGATTAACAATAAAACCAAGGTTTACCTTCTTGTTAAGCCATCCCCGCATTAATAACAGATTTTAGCCATGTTGACAATTCAAGCTCCAGAAAAAAACTGTCAACCTGAAATGTTGATTTTTTTGTGATCCAGTTGCAATCAACTTCAGGATTTTGATGATCCAAAATATGAATCTGTCCTGAATTAAAGAATTTCTCTTTCACTATATATGAATTTGTAGTAATTACTTTCTTACCGTTTGCAAGTGCTCCAATCAAACGATGAGTATATCCGGTTTGCCTTTGAAAAGGAAGGTCTAATATTACATTTGAACATATCAGATGATGTTGCATTTCTTCATAACTCAGGCTTTCTGCTACTAAATACTCTCTTTTAATTTTCCCTTCTAATACTTCAAAGTTAAGCTGATAATTTCTTACCCATTTACTTTTAAAATTGAATGCTTTAAAAAATCTGAATATGAAATGATTATGAAGGAATATCTTATAAGAAGGCCAGAGTTTTACAAAACATTTTATGCCGCGCATCTCAGGCAGAGTTAAAATTTTATCAATCTTTACTAACCTATCTGAACTAAACTTCCCCACAAAAAAAAGATCATATTCATTTTCAGGACTTATATTTATATTGACCCTCAAATAGAAGTTGGGTTTGTATTCTATTTTATAATTTATTGAATCAACAGGGTCAAATGTATATACTTTATCAAAAAGCTTAAGTTCTTTTATCCAATTATACATTGAGAATGAATCCCATAGATAAAGTACAGAGTGTATCTCCGGATTTGTACTTTTCAATTTTTTGAAAAGGTATTTACATATAATTTGGGCATTTATAGAAAAGAGGATATCAAATTTAAGATTCCCGATTCTGTTCAACTCTTTTTTCAGATAGCAGATACGTGGTGCCAGGAGAAAGAAATAGATCTTCCTGAAAAGTTTAAATTTTGAATTTATACCATGATAGTCAAATTGCAGCGTTTTATTTTCAATCCATATGACTTCATAATCTAATTCTTCGAGAACTGACTTGATTTTTTTTTCAATTCCATAGAATTGAGGTGTTATTAACAAGACCCTCACTATCATGTATTATTTATGCTGAATATTTGTTATAAATCATCTTAATACCTTCCTCCAGACTGATTTTTTCTTTCCATCCCAATTTATTAATCTTAGAAACATCAAGCAATTTTCTGTAGGTCCCGTCCGGCTTGGAAGAATCCCATTGAATCTCACCTTTAAATCCGACAATATTCTTAATCAAGCCGGCAAGTTCCTTTATAGTAAGATCCCTTCCAGTACCGATATTAATATGTGTATTTTTAATATCTGCATTGGGCTTATCGCTGAATTCTAATGGCACAGGGCTCAGGGCACGGGGCTCAGGGCGAAGAGCCTTAAGATCTTTAAAATCAACCTCTTTCATAAAATAAACACAGGCTCCTGCCAGGTCATCGACATAAAGAAATTCCCGGTATGGATTTCCGGTACCCCACAAAGTAATCGAAACGGGGTGTGTGGTGTGCGGTGTGCGGTGTGCGGTGCTTTTTAAGTCTTGAATTCCGTATTTTGCAAGCTTCTCACTTATCTCACTTTTAGTTGCATTGCCATTTATGCCTTCGACCGGATATTTATTAAAATCCTTGCGGATAGCATTCCAATTCTTATTCTCCAGACATTTACCCAGGTGCATTTTCCGGATTAATGCAGGGAGAACATGAGATGTTTCAAGGTTGTAATTATCATTTGGTCCGTAAAGGTTTGTTGGCATTATAGAAACAAAATTTGTTCCATATTGAATATTGTATGATTCACACATTTTAATTCCTGCAATTTTAGCAATAGCATAGGGTTCGTTGGTATATTCTAATTCACCCGTTAATAAATATTCTTCTTTTATAGGTTGGGGACAATTTCCGGGATAGATGCAGGAACTGCCAAGAAATAATAACTTCTTAACTCCATGTTTATAACTTTGATGAATAATATTATTCTGTATCATCAGATTTTCATACAGAAACTGAGCCCGGTAAGTATTATTTGATAATATACCTCCAACTTTTGCTGCAGCCAAAAAAACATATTCAGGCTTTTCTTTTTCAAAAAATTCACCAACTATTCCCTGGTTTGTAAGGTCAAATGGAGGGAATGGTGTATATACCAGATTATTGTATCCATTATCAATCAAATTTCTGACTATAGCACTACCGACCATTCCATTGTGGCCTGCAATGTATATTTTACTATTCTTCATCATGATAATTACAAATTATTCTATGCGTTTCTTTACCTTTTCAAAATCGGAATTAACCATAATTTTTACCAATTCCCTGAAAGTAATTTTAGGTTCCCAACCCAGTTTTTCCTTTGCTTTGGCGGGATCTCCAATCAGGATATCAACTTCAGTTGGTCTGAAATAACGAGAATCAATACTTATAACCACTTTCCCTGACGATTTAAGAATACCCTTTTCCTCAATCCCTGAACCTTTCCATATGATTTCTTCACCCAATACTTTAAATGTCTCCTCAACAAATTCTCTTATTGAATGTGTTTCGTTGGTTGCAAGAACAAAATCGTCAGGTTTATCTGCCTGAAGAATGCGCCACATCCCTTCAACATATTCCGGGGCATATCCCCAGTCACGTTTCGAATCAAGATTCCCCAGTAACATTTTTTCCTGTTGTCCAAGGATTATCTTGGAAGCTGCGACTGTGATCTTTCTTGTGACAAAGGTTTTCCCTCTTCTTTCACTCTCGTGATTAAAAAGAATTCCGTTACATGCAAATACATTATAGGCTTCACGGTAATTAATTACTATCCAATGCGCATACAATTTTGCTGCAGCATAAGGACTACGGGGATAAAATGGTGTGTTTTCTGTCTGAGGAATCTCCTGTACCTTACCATAAAGCTCAGAGGTTGAAGCCTGGTAAAAATGAGTCTTTAAGCCGTTTTCTTTTATGGCATCGAGGAAACGAAGGGTACCAACACCATCAACTTCAGCGGTATATTCAGGCACTTCAAAAGATACCTGAACATGAGATTGTGCACCCAGATTATAGATTTCGGTCGGTTGAATTTTCTCAACAAGGCGATTTAAATTACTTGAATCTGTCAAATCTCCATAATGAAGAAAAAAACTTTTATTTATATATTCAGGATTATTAAATATATGATCTATTCTGAAAGTATTAAAGGAGCTGGATCGTCTGATAATCCCATGTACAACATATCCTTTATTTAATAATAGTTCAGTAAGGTAAGAGCCATCCTGACCAGTGATACCTGAAATTAATGCAACTTTTTTCATCTTATTTAATTATTAACTAAATACTTCCGTAAAATCAAATCCAATAATCTTTTATACGTATCTTAATTTTTATGGCGTTTTGGATTTCTTCTTCGCTGATTAGTATCAGATAACCACCCCCACCTGCTCCTGACAGTTTCCAGGAAAGCGCTTTATCTCTATGACTGTCAATTGCTTTAGCAATTTTTTCATTCATCATTTTAGGGAACATCCTCACTTGCGAGTTAAAAGAGGCAGAAAATCCCTGAGTAAAAGTTTTGATATCCTTTTTTATCAATCCATGCCATGTCATTTCAGCCGCATCTGTCAAGTTTTTAACATTATCAACAGATATATTTGTATTTTCAAGTACAACAAAATCGGCTGGTCTCGGCCATAGAGTAACCGTATAAATCCGCTCTTCAAGCCATTTAATTATTGAAAGGTCGGTTATAGTCTCAAACTTTGATGGCCAGTAGTTTTCCTTATCATAAAAAAACCTGTTTATGCCTGGCATAGTAATACCGATTGAATCCTGCGATCCGCTTACATCTTTTGTTCCCGGATCATTATCGTATCTGAAAAGGATCTTTGCAAGTTTTTCGGGTTTCTCCATCGGAAGAATATCGTTCCATAATTCAATTGCCTTTTTTCTGGTTGAAGTAGCCATTCCTGATCGCTCATTGAATTCTATTGTTGGTTCTATTGATGCTGTTATAGCCCACCCCGGACAAAATTTTGAGACATAAGGCTGATCAATCCAGGTGCCTGCGAGATCAATCCTGAAAGGAATCGGAGTTTCTTTTCTTAAAGATGTTGATGACCGGACAGGCAAGTTAGCATACGGAATTCTTTTTAAAATCTTATAGTCAATTCTCAAATCCTTACATAGCTGTTCTTTGTCAGGAGTATGACCATCCTCATTTACAATAAAAATATCAGGGTCCAGAGACCTCATGTCCTCGGAAAAATCAAGTATCCCGCTTCCTTTGTTAATACTGACTTTATGAACACACGACAAAGCTTCAAGCATATAAAACCTTTCGTCTTCCGAGTTTATGGTTTTACGTCCTTTCAGATCGTATATAGTTTTATCAGATCCTAATCCGACATACAAGTCTCCAAATTGAGCAGCTTCTTTCAAAAATGCAATATGTCCTGAATGGAGAATATCAAAACACCCACTGACAAAGACCTTTTTTCGGTTCATCAATAACACTTTTTGTGTTTTCTATGTGGCTTTAGGAATTAAGGAAGAATATTGTTTCAGGTTTCGCATTAAGTCCAAGACAATAATTGCTACCGGTAGATTAACTCAAATTTGCTTTTATAACCAGGAACTATCTCCTGCATCTCTTCAATAATCATTGTTTCTGACATTTTATTGAGAGAAGCGAGCGTCTTATCTATCTTTATGTTTATAGTTTCAAAATCAGAATCAGCCACCTGAGCGATGCTTATCTTAGGATGGTGGGTAGGAATCATAGGTTCATCAACAGAAAAAAGTTCTTCAAAGAGTTTTTCACCGGGCCGCAATCCAACATATTTAATTTTGATATCCTTATGTGGTTCAAGCCCAGATAATCGTATCAGATTTATTGCAACATCTAAAACCTTTACCGGATCGCCCATATCAAAAACATATATCTCTCCGCCATTGCCCATAAATCCTGCTTCGAGCACTAACTGACATGCTTCAGGAATGGTCATGAAAAATCGCGTTATGTCCGGATGCGTAATTGTTACCGGACCCCCATCTGCAATCTGTTTAGTGAAAAGAGGAATAACAGAACCGTTTGAACCCAGTACATTGCCGAACCGAGTAGTTATAAATTGAGTCTTGATTCCTTTACGGCCCGACAATGAATGAACCAGCAACTCACAAATCTTTTTAGTGGCACCCATCACATTGGTAGGATTCACAGCTTTATCAGAAGAGATCATTACAAATTTTTCCACCTTATACCTGGTTGCTAACTCCGAAATGATTTTTGTTCCACCTACATTAACCCTGAATGCTTCGTGCGGATGTAATTCCATCATAGGTACGTGTTTATATGCTGCTGCATGAAAGACAATTTCAGGTTTATATTTCCTGAATATTTCTTCCATATCTTCAGTACGTGTAATGTCGCCAATTACTATTCTGAATTCACATCCCGGAATTTTGTTTTTTAACTCCTCACCAAGATAAAAAGATGGTGTCTCCGCCTGATCAACAATAATCAGCTGTTTTATTTTAAAACGTGTTAGTTGTCTTGCTATTTCAGAACCTATTGATCCGGCACCACCAGTTATCAGGATTGTCTTACCGCTAAGTCCATTCTGTATCTTTTCAAGATCGAGAGTTATAGGATCTCTTCCCAGGAGGTCTTCGAATTTAACTTTTTTAAGGTTTTTTACTTCAAGGTGACCGTTCATCCATGTATCAAACGCCGGAGTATCCAATATTTCACAGCCGAACCCGATCATGGATTCAATTACTTCCTTTTTCTTGGCAGGTGCAATGTTATTTATGGCAATAATAAAAACTTTTATCTCTTCAATCTCAATAAAGTCTTTTGTGAGCACCTTTCTGGAGAAAACCTGGTAACCGTCGACTTTTTTTCCCTGAATTTTTTTATCATCATCTATAAAACCCTTAAGCCTGTAGATATTTTTCGGATCTCCTTCAATAAGCCTTTTTACCAGGATACCCATTTCGCCTGAACCGTAGATCAATACATTTTTGCGATCATGCGATGAAGAGGAAGCAAATTCGTAGAATATTTTTACAAATACCCTGAAAAAAAACAGAAGTATAGTTACAGCACCGGAGTGAATAAGAAGTATTGACAACGGAATATTGAAAACAGGGATCCAATCATTTTTTCGGCTCATGTAAGTAACAAAGAAGAGAACTATCAGCGCACTAAAGTTCGCAACAATGATTTTATAAGTATCCCTTATGGTTGTATGCCTTATCATTCCTGCATAGGATTTGAATACTAATATGAATATTGCATATACAACCAATACAAGAAATGCCTGCCTGAATGCTGTTGAAATTTCAAAAGTATAGACTTCAAAATTATATCTCAGCATATAGGCAATAAGGAAGGAGAAAAAGACAGTTCCGGAATCAATAAGAAATACCAACCAACGTGGTAATGAATGATTTTTAAAAACTTTGATAATCTTTCCTCTAATTGCTTCGATCATATCAAGATATGTAAATACAAATGTATGAAATATTTGTTAACATAAGTGTGGAATTAAGACACTTTAATTGTTCTAAAGTTGTAGGGTATTGATGTCTGAATAACGGGTAGTAACGCTTCAGTCTTAAAAAATATTTATGCTATCGCATCGTCAGTCACATAACTGAAACTTGTATATGTCTGACTATATGTTTTTTCAGATACATATTGTAACAAATGTTACAAATTTTCCCAATACCATTTAACTGCCTCTTTCAGGCCTTCTTCGACATTAAATGCCGGTGAATAGTATAAAAGTTTCTTAGCTTTTTCAATTGATGCGAGCGAATGCGGAATATCGCCTTCCCTGACTGGACCATAAACCGGTTCAATGGTCAAAATATCTTTGTCAAATTCGGCTGCCAGATTGCGAATCGAAAAGAATAACTGATTAAGAGATGTTCTTTCACCATGAGCAACATTATAAACCTGGTTCAACGCAGCTTTATTCTGAACAATTGATGCAAGGTGATTTGCCTGAACCACATTGTCAATATAGGTAAAATCGCGCGAAACAGATCCATCGCCATTTATAAGAGGAACTTCATGCTTCATTAGTACTTTCATGAATTTTGGGATAACTGCTGCATAAGCCCCATCCGGATCCTGACGCCTGCCAAAAACGTTGAAATATCTCAGACCTATTACATCAATACCATATGTCTTGGCAAAATTGCTGGCAAACAGTTCATCAACATATTTGGTAATAGCGTATGGCGATAGAGGAGAACCTATTTTATCTTCAACTTTAGGTAGATCGGGATGATCACCATAAGTGGAGGAACTGGCCGCATAAATAAATCTTTTAACGCCCGATTCTTTTGCTGCAAAAAGCATTTTAACAAAACCACCGATGTTTACGTCAGTAGATGTAATAGGGTCCTTTATGGACCTTGGAACCGATCCTAATGCAGCCTGGTGGAATACGATATCTATATTTTCTACTGCTTTTAAACAGTCTTCATAATTACGGATATCACCCTCAATAAGTCTAAAATCAGGATTGCTTGCAAATGCTTTCAGGTTTTCTCTTTTACCAGTCGAAAAATTATCCAGACATACTACTGTATTTCCTGAAAGTAAAAAGGACTCTACAAGATTTGAGCCGATAAAACCTGCTCCGCCTGTAACCAACACTCTACTATCCTTCAAGATTCGTTCCATCAGCAATTGAAAAAACAATATTACAAATTTTAACAGAATTTAACGTTAAAAAAATTACTCTTTTTCAAACATAAGAAGTATTTCATTCAAAATAAATTCNNATAAATTCAGCTGTTTTTCCATCACCGTAAAAGGCAGGATATTCAAGATCTGAATGTAAATCCATAAAACTAATGAATTCATTTCTAATTCGATCAGGATCAGCATCAACAAGCTTTGCAGTTCCATTTTTCACAAGTTCTATCCATTCAGTCTCTTTCCTGAGTACAATACATGGTTTTTTAAAAAAATGGGATTCTTTCTGAACACCTCCCGAATCAGTAACAATCATTCTGCAGTTCTTCTCAAGAAGAATCATTTCGAGATATGAAACAGGAGGAATTATCTTAACATGTTTAAAATGGTTAAGCTCATCAAAAAAGCTTTTAAGTCTGGTTTTAAGCGAAACTATAGTCCTTGGATGCAAAGGCATTACAAGCATAATATCCTTTTCTTCTGCCAAAGTATTAAGGGTAACAAAAATTTCTTTCAATCTTACTATGTCATCTGTATTTGTATCTCTATGGATTGTTACAAGTATATAGTTGTTTCTGACAAGTGACAGCTGTTCAAGAAATGTCGTCTTCTTTTTTTCTGCCAGTCCGGCAAAATATAGTGTATTATCGTACATTATATCACCCGTCAGATAGATTTTGGGATTATTTATGGTATATGGCGGACTGTTTTCGGGCCTGAATCCTTCACTCATAAGGTTTTTAAAAGCTGCATTTGTCGGAGCGAAAAGAAGTGTAGATGAATGGTCACTCAAAATCCTGTTTAATTCCTCTGGCATTATTTTATTAAATGATCTCAGTCCTGCTTCAATATGAATTACCGGAAAATGAAGCTTTGAAGCGGATATTGCTCCAGCAAGTGTAGAATTTGTATCGCCGTATAGCAAGACACAATCAGGTTTTTCTTTTAAGAGTACCTCTTCAATACCAGTTATCATCAGAGAAGTTTGCCGGCCATGTCTCGCGGAGCCAACTCCAAGATTATAATGGGGCTTATGAATTTCAAGCTCCTCGAAAAAGACTTCTGACATCTCCTTATCATAGTGCTGACCTGTATGAACTATAATTTCAGTAATATCTTTTGAAAAATGTTTCCGGATTGCCCTGCTTATTGCGGAAGCTTTTATAATTTGAGGTCGTGCTCCTACAATATTAATTAGTTTTATCTGCGGCATTGAATCAATAAATTTTATCAGGTTCCAAAGATAAAAAAAGAATTACTTAAACAAAGTAATAAAAAACAGGAAGGGCGCCTAAATGTGCAGAAGCCCTTACTTATTGTATGTACCTGTCTAAAATTTTATTTGGCGTAATTTACTGCACGTGTTTCGCGGATCACAGTAATTTTTATCTGTCCCGGGTAGGTCATTTCATTTTGAATTTTACGTGCAATTTCAAATGAGAGGCCCTCTGCCTCTTTATCAGTAACTTTTTCGGCTCCGACGATTACGCGAAGCTCTCTTCCGGCCTGTATTGCATAAGTTTTCATAACACCCGGGTACTGGAGGGCAAGCGATTCAAGTTCTTTCAACCTCTTAATATACGATTCAACGACCTCACGCCGTGCTCCCGGGCGTGCACCTGAAATGGCATCGCAAACCTGAACTATAGGAGCAATCAGTGTTGTCATTTCTGTTTCATCATGATGTGCACCTATTGCATTGCATATCTCAGGTTTCTCCTTGTATTTTTCAGCCATTTTCATCCCTAATATTGCATGTGGCAATTCCGGTTCATCATCAGGAACTTTGCCGATATCGTGAAGAAGTCCGGCCCTTTTTGCAAGTTTTGAATTCAAACCAAGCTCAGCTGCCATAATTGAACATAAGTTAGCTACTTCGCGTGAGTGCATCAGGAGATTCTGACCATATGATGACCTGTATTTCATCTTACCTATCAATCTGATAAGCTCGGGGTGTAATCCATGTACACCTAAGTCAATGGTAGTTCTTTTTCCTACCTCCAATATCTCCTCCTCCACCTGTTTCCTGGTTTTCTCGACCATCTCTTCAATTCTTGCAGGATGTATTCTCCCATCTGTTACCAGTTGGTGAAGCGCAAGTCTTGCAACTTCCCTTCTGATTGGATCAAAAGCCGAAAGGACTATTGCCTCAGGTGTATCGTCAACAATAATTTCAACCCCGGTAGCAGCCTCAAGTGCCCGGATATTACGACCTTCCCGGCCGATTATACGACCTTTCATCTCATCAGACTCGATATGAAATACTGTTACTGCATTCTCAATGGCATTTTCGGCTGCAACCCTCTGAATTGTCTGAACCACAATTCTTTTAGCTTCTTTGTTAGCAGTCATTTTTGCCTCATCAAGTATCTCGTTAACATATGACATTGCCCCTGTTTTTGCTTCCTCCTTCAGGGATTCAATAAGATGGTTTTTTGCTTCTTCTGCCGAAAAACCGGAAATAGCTTCAAGTTGTTCAACTTGTTGTTTATGAAGACGAGCTAACTCTTCTGATTTTTTGTCTATCAGCTCTAGCTGGGATGTAAGATTTCCTCGTATCGCATCAGCTTCATTCTTTTTACGCTGAGCCTCTTCAATTTTTTGGGACAAAGACTGTTCTTTCTGTGCAATTCTGTTTTCCGCCTGTCCTATCTTGCTGTTCTTTTCATTTATAACCTTTTCATGTTCTGTTTTTAGTTGAAGAAATCTCTCTTTTGCCTGAAGTATTTTTTCCTTCCTTATCACTTCAGCCTCTGCCTCTGCCTCACTTACAATTTTACGGCTTTTGTTTTTTAAAGCCAGCTGCCAGACGAAAAAAGAGGCACCAAAACCCAGTACAAGGGCTGAAATACATAAAACAACCCACAGCCCGTTACCGTTACTTAATGTTCCTATTATTAATGTCATCATAAATTTTTAAATTATATATATTTAATAAAAAACCCGCAAAGTTCCTCCAGATTTTATAAAACCCCATGTCTGAATGGCTGGAGCTACTAAT
>PLLX01000061.1 GCA_003141415.1 Bacteroidales bacterium | reverse complement strand
TTCTCATATCAGCTTATACCTCAGAAGACAATGGTGGGAAAACCTGTTACGCTCTTTCAGTTCTCTGATCTTTTAGGCCCTGTCACGGGCACTGTGAAGGGCGGGAAACCTGTGACCATAGAATTTATCCCGGAAAAGAAAACCAAGAATCTGACAATCATTAATAGAGTAAAGACTAAACCTGAAGGACCTAAGTATGATAAATTATTTTACAGGGTCCCTGATGTTGTGGGTATAAAAATAAGTCTCGGTTCAGAAAAACTATTCGATTCCAGAAAGCTGATATATCAGTTTGGAGAAGTGGTTCAGCTGCCGGCAAACTATATAATTGGAAAATAATCTTCTATGGGTATAAATAGAAGGGGTGAATCGGAGAAGAGGAGAAAGGGAGAATTAAATATGTGAAACTCCCTGTCCTTTGTGAATATCAGGATTTAGCCAATTCGCCCTTAACCTTAACCTTAACCTTAACCTTAACCTTAAGGGCTCTACTCTAAACTCTTAACAAGCAACCAGCACCCAGCTTATTTGACTTTTCCCTGAAAGCTCTTCTGAAAATCATCAAAGTTTTGTGTAGTATAAGCCTTATCCGCAAAGAAACTTAGCAAGACTTCCATATCTTTTGGTTCCCTGAACCCTGGAATCGGCTCTGCTGCAATTTTGCCGTCTTTCTGGGGAACCAGGAATACAACCGTCGGATAGGATAACTGCCCCTTAAGAAGAGCAACTGCCAATTGATGTGCATTTCCTGATTTACCGTCGTTTATGAAAGTCTGACCAAAAAATGTGATACTTTCTTTTCCTTCAGCATTAAATTTTACAGGATAAAATTTATTATTGAGAATGTCTGATATAACTGAGTTAGTAAAGGTTTCCCTGTCCATTTTTTTGCACCAGCCACACCAATCGGTATATGTATCAATAAAAATCGGGCGAGGATCTTGACTGTTAAGTTTCTCAGCCTCTTCGATCGTATACCATTTTATATTTTGCTGCGAAAATACCAGGGAGGAAAGTAGTACAAATAATATAAGTGTAAAAGATTTTTTCATGATATATGTTCTTCTCAAATTTTAATTCCGAAAATTGCAAATAAACTGAAATTTTTCATAATTCACTAATGTAGCATTTTATATATTAATTACAGTTTAACAATTATGTAATAAAATGGTTCTGAAATAGAAGTATTTTTAATTTGTTTGAGAAATATATTAATTACATTCACCCTCTTTAATTTAAATCGGGGAACCAGATATGGAAACAATTACCAATACTCTTCGTGATTCAAAAGTCGCACGCTGGACAGCATTGACTATAGTGTCATTTACAATGCTTTGCGGATACTATATCACAGATGTGATGGCACCATTGAAACCAATGCTTGAGAAGGAACTTCTCTGGAACAGTACTGAATATGGCTTCTTTACGAGTGCATATGGCTGGTTCAATGTTTTTCTGTTAATGCTCATCTTTGGGGGAATAATTCTTGATAAAAAAGGTGTCAGGTTCACAGGAAATATGGCAACAATTACTATGGTTGCAGGTACGGCTGTTAAGTACTGGGCTATTTCAACCCACTCCCTCGACGGGATGCATCTTCTTGGGATGAAGGCACAGGTTGTTGTCGCTGCGCTGGGTTATGCTGTATTTGGTGTGGGATGTGAAGTGGCAGGTATTACTGTTTCCAAGATAATCGTTAAATGGTTCAAAGGTAAGGAGATGGCACTTGCCATGGGTCTTCAGCTCTCCTCGGCGCGTCTTGGAACCGCACTGGCATTATTTGCTTCTTATCCGCTTGCAGTATGGATGGGTGGTGTTGCCAAGCCGGTATTTCTGGGTCTCATTTTGATATGCATCGGAATGATTTCTTTTTTCCTTTATGCTATACAGGATAAGCGACTCGATAAGTCAGTTGCCGATGAGGCAATAGTTTCCGGTTCTGCTGAAGAAGAGTCATTTAAAATGGCTGATTTGTGGTTTATAATAAAAAATAGAGGATGGTGGTATATTGCTATCCTATGCGTGTTATTTTATTCTGCTGTTTTCCCATTTTTAAAGTATGCCTCTGATCTGATGGTTAACAAATTCGGAGTGAATCCGCTTGTTGCTGGAACTATACCTTCTTTATTGCCTTTTGGCACTATTCTGCTTACCCCTTTATTTGGCAGCGTGTATGACCGCAAAGGGAAGGGTGCAACACTTATGATCATTGGTGCAATTCTGATAATCCTGGTTCATACTTTGTTCTCTGTCCCGTTTCTGAATTTCAAATTTATTGCAGTGGCTCTGATCATAGTTCTTGGTATTGGATTTTCGCTTGTTCCTTCTGCAATGTGGCCATCAGTTCCAAAGATTATTCCTGAAAAACAATTAGGCTCTGCCTATGCATTGATTTTCTGGGTTCAGAACTGGGGACTTATGGGAGTTCCCGCGTTGATAGGATGGGTGCTTGATAAATACTGCATTACAGGTACTAGGCTTGTCGATGGTGTCAGCATTCCAAATTATAATTATACCATACCGATGCTGATCTTCACAGGTTTTGGGGTATTGGCTCTTCTTTTTGCCTTCTTGCTTAAAGCTGAAGACAAGAAAAAAGGTTATGGCCTTGAACTTCCGAATATTAAAGAATAAATCTTATCTGATACTCTGTATAAACTCTACTGAATTAGTTGACTGAATAATTTGTTTAAAAAATATATTAATTACATTTACCCGTCAAAAATCAATAATTTATAACAATAATCATGGAACAAATAATCAATACTCTACGTGATTCAAAAAAAGCAAGATGGACTGCGCTGATATTTGTATCAATGTCAATGTTTGGTGCATACTTTTTTAATTATGCCCTTTCACCTGTTAAACCAATGCTTGAAAGTGTTTTAGGATGGAACAGTTCTGATTTCGGTAT
>PLLX01000177.1 GCA_003141415.1 Bacteroidales bacterium | reverse complement strand
TAAGTTGGTTCTTTTCGTTGAATATATAATCGAATCCATAATGAAATCTATGAGACCAATACTTTTGACGAACAATTTGGCTGGATGTGATTTCTGTTATTCCCTGGGTATCCCTGAAATTTCGATTACTGCTTTCAATTATATCAAAATAACTTAAATCGCCGTCATAAGAAGTGTATAAATTAAGTTTGTTGAAACCATAATTAAAGCTGTAATCCGGAAAAACATATATCTCCGATTTAGAAGTTGGCACTTCTACATGGATATGTCCGTTTATTCCTGATTCTTTATTTTTTTTGAGAATTACATTAATGACTCCGGTTACATCTGCATCATATCTGGAACCAGGTGTATTAACAATTTCCACTTTATCAATCTGGCTGGCGTTTAACTGACTTAAAAAATTTCTGTCACGCTCTTTGCCATCAACCAGAATAACTATGTGTTGACTACCTTCGAGTGAAATATTCTTCATTATGTCTACCTGTACACCGGGAATATAGCTCAGCATGTCTACCCCGTTGTCTGAAGCATCATACATTTTTTTATTCATGAAATAAGTGGTTTTGTCCGCCTCGGCTTTCGCTTTCATACGTTCACCAACAATTACTATTTCGCCAAGGGTTACAGATTTCTCCTGTAAAAGAACAGTACCCACATTATAGCTATCTTTTAAATCAATATTTTTTGTTACCCGGTTATACCCTATTGCACTGATTATAAGACAATATCTTCCATTAGCAACGGGCTCGAGACTAAATTCACCATCTATATTGCTTGCGGTTCCTGTAATCAGAGTCGAGTCTGATGTTCTACGTAATGCAACCGTGGCAAAAGCCACAGCCTGCATGCTTTGTTGGTCTTTCAGTTGCCCTTTGATGTATTGTTTTTGTTGCCCCTGCCCTTGTGAAGCAGATAGACTTGTTGCAATAACAAATACCAGCAGGATCCATTTTTTAACTACTTTTCTTACCCCTAATGATCTCATAATTTTGCTTATTTATTAAATCTTACATAAAATTTACTAACGCAAATTGAGGCAATAAGACAGTTCGCTCCAACTAATTGGGATAGATGGCAAGGATTTGTTATCAGCTGTAATTACAAGAAAGAATTTTGGATTTTACCTGTTACAGGCAGCAATAATTTGTGATGAATTGTATATTGCTAAATATGATACTGGGCTAATAGTTTATTAAAAATCTCAGTATTTTTCCGTGATACAGGGATTTTAAATTCACTATCTGATAGTTTTATATGGTACCCTAAAGTGTTTCCCTGCTTGTTCCTGACTTTTTTTAAATTCACTATAAATGCCCGATGTGTCCTTAAGAAGTAAGGAATTTCTGACAATTGTTGCTCAATATTGTTTATCGAATTACGGATTATCTCTTTTTTTACCAGGTTATTTTTGTTTAAATAAAAAACCACATAATTTCCATCTGATTCGGCATACATAAATTGACTTGGGTAAAAGTTTAATTCCTCTTTTTTTAATTGAGAGCTGATTTGAATTAAATTTTCATGAGGTTGATTTTCAGAACCTGTCGTAGCATTGTTTTCTTCATTATACTTAACGCTTTGCCAAAACAAAAAGCGATAATTAATTGCTGTAAAAAAAGTTAAAGGGAAAATACCTGTTAAAAAGGCACCTTTAAACGAATTCAGGAAAGTTGAAATATTCCATCTTTTAGCTGATGGTTCAATTAAGAAGCCAAGCAGATATATAGCAATACCTAAAACGAATAAGACAATAAAAACAGATAAAAGCTCTTTGAAGATAGTCCAATCCTTACTATTTGAAAGGTATTTGACAGTTTTCAAAATCTTAACAGATAGAAATATGAAAATCCCGGATAAGAAGCAATAAAATGCCATGGTTGATGCATAACTCAAAGTTCTTGCTGCATGCGTGTTAAGAGGTTTATATAATATTGCGAACCCAAAAATGAACAAAGCAATTATTAAGGCTCCTTGAAAGGGATTCCTTATAATATAATTTTGAGGGTATTTAATATTTAGCCATTTATGAGTTCCATTGTTCATCTAAAATTTTTTATATGACAATTATATCATTCACATACAAAGTAAAGTGTCTGTATTTAATATGCCAAAAATTTCTGTAGCAAGTTTGCATTCTTCGGCTAGCTTATAACTCATAAACCATTATAGTCAATCTAAATTTATCTGTCAGGGTTAAAATCTTAAAGTTATAGAATCGTTGTCACATTGTAATCCAAGGTTGGCAAAAAAGCATGTGTTTGACAGTGAAGGGATGGTATGAAACTGAAGTTTCTATCTTCCTGGAAAATGTTTTATGAAATTCAGATGTTTCTTTTCCTAATTCCTCATAACAAAATAAACATTCCCAATTATAAAATTAATGGTCTAATAAAACAATCGACCTTCTAAAATAAAATTAACTTTGGTTGGTTACTTATGTAACTTGCATAGAGGAATAAATGCACGCACTTAAAATTAATTGCCAGAACTGAAAAATGTTAATAGCCTTTGCTATCTCATTATGGCTGAGCATGAACCCGGGTCATGTAACTATGACTGGTATTGACTATGTTCAAGGTACCGATTCTTTAAAAGTTTCTTGCAGCATGTATTTCGATGATTTTCTGAAAGATCTACAGACAATCGACGACGACAGAAATTTGAACACATTATTTAGTAAGCAGCCCTTTCCTTATGACCTGATTAACCAATACTTTAATTCAAAAGTCTTTATTTATGTAAACAATAAACTGCTGATTGGGAAGTTATTAACTGTAAATCTCACTGATAATAAAATCAATCTGAATCTGATTTATAAGTCAGATAAAAAGCCAAAGAGTATAACTGTCAGGAATCTGATTCTTATAGGATGGTACAGTGACCAAACAAATTTAACTATAATTAGGATAAACAATTTTGAGAAAGGGATCAAACTGACTCCCGAGCATAATGAGGAGACTTTCATTATAAAATAAATACATGTAAGGAACGTAACAAAATGAAGAGATTGTCAGCATTGTTAATATTCATCCTTAATAGCTTGATTCTTTCTGCAACCCATAACAGGGAAGGAGAAATTACTTATGTCCTGACGGTGACAGCCTCACCTTTAAAATGACCAGGTTTCCTTATAGTGTTCAGGCGTAAGTCTCATTGCTTCCTCATTTTTGTTTATACTGATAAAGATCATATTGGTCTGATCGCTGTATAATCCAGTCAAAACCTGATTCCTGATTTTGATCTTCTTTGGATCTTTATCTGACCGGTAAAGCAGGTTCAGGAAGATTTCATTATCCTGAATGTTCATAGTCAGTACCTTCCCGGTCAGTAGTTTGTTATTTATATAAATATGAACTTTATCATTGAAATATTTGTTTGCCAGATCAGCAGTAAAGGACTGGTTTACAGATATTTTCTCAAGATTACAGCGTGGGTCATACAATTTATAATCGCGTAAAAAATCATCATAATACATTCTGAAAAAAACTTTCATGGAATCGGCACCCTGAACCTGGTCAATGGTTGTCAGCGTTACATGAACAGGGTGGAAAATCAATAAGATCGGGAGAATTAAGATTTTTAACATTCTTCTTAAGTTTCAGCAAGGACAGTCGGATTATTTGTAATTGGGACTAATTTTTTTGACTTATTTCTTCAATATCAAAAATTTTATTCCTATCCCATTCAACCCAGTATTTTAAGGCATTATGCCGAATAAGTTTCCAATAGCCATCATCCATTAATCCAAATTTCATAATACCTTCTTTAATATCAGCATCTACCTGTTCAAGGTACTCCTTTTTGAGACTAATTCTGATAGAACGATTTTTATATGTAAAAATAGCCGATGGTTTGGTTTTTCTATGGGTAGCGAGATGAATTGTCCCCATTCCTAAAGTTGCGCCTGTACTTACCTGTATGCCATCATTCAGACAACTGTATGGCGGTTTAGTTCCTGCATAAGTGGTTACTTCAAGCAGGTCAGCGCCAACACCAAACAATTCACGTGCTTTAATACCCATTTTAGCACCAACTATTGAGAATACTCCCAGGTGCCCATGAAACTCATCAGTCATTACATTAGCTTTCCATTCGTCATATCCATAACGTGCAATTGCAGAATCAATAATTGGTCGAATATCGTAGTTAAACATTTCATGCTGAATAGGAAACCTGTTAAATACTATGTTTCTTTCAGAAAAATAAGTGCCATTTATCATGTCCGTTATTGCTTCCTTAATTCCTTGAACATCATAATCTTTATTGTACCTGACATTTAATTCATCTGTTATTATATTAATGTCGAATAATTCGGGATTTGTAATATATAGAGCCACGAGGTCGTCACATAGCTTGAAATGATTTTGCCGCAGTTTTTCAATAACTAATGGCTGACTGAAAACATTTCTTAAGATAGTGGCAAGCCGGGTTTTTGATTGCTCGCAAACAGCGTACATAGATGAATCAAACAATGTGTTATCCTTATTCAGGTTTGAGATGACATCAATTCTCATATTGGATTTAAAAACTACGTCTGCACTCACCTTGTCACATTCATAATTAAATCCCTGTAAGGGCTTTACTGATTCATTATACCAGATTATACGTTCAATTTTAGATGTAAGGCTTGCATCTTTCTTTATCAGTTGTGCAATATTTGTAAGCGGACCAAGACAAACCAGTATTACTTTTTCATTTGAGTTTTTTAATTTTTCTATCAGGCAATCAACCGCATTTAATCCTGTTACCCGATTGTCTGACTCTTTACCCCAACTTATTTGTCTGTTAAACTCTCTCCAGGAGGGATTAACTCCTTTAAGGAGATCTCCGCCTGCGACCGGGATATTATCTAAGTTAAATTCTTTTAATAAGGAGTTTACTTTTCCGGCGCCTTCACTGGGAGACAATGAACCATCTGACAATAATATTGCTTTTATTGTTATTTCAGGGCGGTCGAGCAATAAACTTATTGCACGCATATCGTCAATTGCGCAGTCTGTATCAATGATTATGGTGTGTTTTAGTTTTACCGGTAACGGTTGAGCCCAAATGGTTTGACTAAAAAGCAGGATAGGAATAAGAATAAATATTTTTCGCATCGCCTGTGGTATTAATTTTATGTCTGATAATTTTTTAATGTTTATGAAACCCATAATGTGAGCGAAAATTTCTGTGTTCTTCATTCCCATGTTTATGAATATGTTCATGGATCAGGTTTACACTTATAAGAAGCTCTTCATTGTTGAGGTTCAGATCAAGTTCATAAATAGAACTGAATCTTTTAATTATAAATTTTTCTAGATACATAGTAGTACGGTTTTAGTTTTTGTCGAAAAGAAGAATCAATTTAATAACCGGTACGATCAAACAAAGTTAAGTGTAAAAGTTCTCAAAAAGGCAAAGTCCCGGTAGATGGACACGAGTTGTCATGTCATGTTAAAGTTGTAAAGATAACAAAGTCCGGTAAATGGGCAGGAGGGGTCGTGTCATGACAGCACCGTCCGTGTTATATGTAGGGTTAGTTTTAAAACTGTCATTATATACGGGAACTCTGTCGTCCAGTCCTTAATCAAATAATACAGGTAGGGAAGGACTGTAAACCGCTTCTCGCAAACTTTGAAGTCGAGTCTAAGTCTAACCTTCTGCCAACAATTAATTACTAACATTTAAAGTTTGTAATTATGTCCCACAGTTATAACTACTTTTCCCTTGTGGGTTCCTTCACCAAAAAGTCTCAATGCTTTAGGAATCTCATCTATTCGATAGGGTCCATCTATTACAGGTTTGACTTTACCAGTTTCAAAAAGCTCGTTCATATAATCTAAATCCTTGTTTGACTTCAGAGCAACAAAACATATTTTCTTTTTACTGATCATCGAAATCCATGNNCGGGTATAATCAAATATCGAACGATTCGTCTTAACATCAAGAATCAAATCATAACTCTTCCCATTTTTAGTGAAATCTTCTTGTTTATAATTAATGACATGATCAAAGCCCATTGAGCGCATCATATCCAATTTCCCTGAGCTGTCAACACCAGTCACTTCAGCTCCATATAATTTGGCAATCTGCACAGCAAAGGTACCTACACCTCCACCCGCACCATTAATCAAAAGTTTTTGTCCTGATTGAATTTGCCCTTTATCAAGAAGACCCTGTATCGCCAGCATTGCCGCTTGAGGTATTGCCGCTGCTTCCTCGAAGCGCATACTGGCCGGCTTTAGGGCCAATGCATTTTCACGAGCGCAAACGTATTCAGCGAAGCCTCCCCAGCTGCCGCTTAGATCCCCATACACTTCATCCCCAGACTGAAACTTCTTTACATTTTTGCCAACTGCTTCAATTCGTCCTGCTATNNTCATTTATTGATACCGCATAAACTTTTATCAAGACTTCATCTTCCTTTGGAATAGGTTTGTCTATCTCTTTTAATTCAAGAACATCAGGTGTTCCGTATTTTGTAAAGACAATCGCTTTCATATGATATTTTGAATCTGTTGAATAATTGTATTTTGAAGCTTGCGTATGGCCGGTAACGATTGTGTAAACGCCATAGTGGCGTTTATTTCTTACTTGTGCGTGGCGTCATTTACGTTGTTTTCGTTCATGTAGTAAATATAGAAAAATTCCAATACTTAAAT
>PLLX01000235.1 GCA_003141415.1 Bacteroidales bacterium | reverse complement strand
CCTGAAATATTTGAAGCATTGAACACCATACCTCTGAAAATGATCTCGTATGGAGGAAGTCCGAATAGTCTATCTCTCCTTATTGATACATCAAATAAAATTGAAGCATTAAGGTTACTCAGCAAACATCTTTTTAAATAGAGAACTAAATCCTTCAGAGGAAATGCATGAAAGAGATTGCAAATGCCTAATCCTCCGGCGTACTCTGTCTTATCTTACTGTGTTTCACGCCATAAAAGAAGTAGATACAGAATCCGATAGCCATCCAGATAATGAGTCTTAACCAAGTATCGAGCGGTAAGGATGCCATCTGCAGAAAACATATCGAAGCGCCAAGAATCGGAACCAAAGGAACCCAGGGTGTTTTAAAAGGACGTTTAATGTCGGGTTTAGATTTTCTCAGGACCAATACGCTCATACATACGATGATAAAGGCAAGCAGAGTGCCGATTGAAACCAACTCTCCAAGTATGCTTATCGGAAGTATTCCTGCAATAATCATGGCAACAGTTCCTGTTATGATAGTACTTACATATGGAGTTTTAAACCGGGGATGAACCCTTGAAAAAACAGGAGGTAATAATCCGTCTTTTGACATGGAGTAGAAGATTCTTGGCTGCCCCATAAGCATTACAAGAATAACAGAACTTAATCCTGCAATAGCGGCAATCTTCACAATAGGTCTCAACCAGAACATTCCTTTGCCCATAGCGTCAACACCAACCGCAACAGGGTCAGCTACATTTAAAGTAGTATAACTTACAATGCCTGTAAGTACTATTGCCACGAGAATATATAAAACCGTTGATATTCCAAGGGATCCAAGAATACCTATCGGCATATCACGCTGAGGGTTTTTTGCCTCCTGGGCCGCAGTAGATACAGCGTCAAAACCTATATATGCAAAGAAGATAACACCGGCGCCTCTCAGAACTCCGCTTATGCCAAATTTGCCAAATTCATGACTGTAGGCTTTCATCCAGCCCCATAAAGATCCGTATTGAGATATCGGTGCGGCTTCAACTTTATTGACAGGGATGAAGGGGTGCCAGTTAATAGCTTTGACAAACATGAATCCAANNACCATTATGTTATTGAAATTGGCAGATTCGCGGATTCCGATGACCAATAAAGTTGTAAGTAATGCAACTATAAACATTGCAGGTAAATTAATTACACAGGTTACATGGGCAAGTGAATCAACCTGAACTCCAGAAGCAGCTAATGTCTGTGCAAAAGTTGCTGTCAGAGGTTTCCAGCCTAAATCAGGAACATTGACAAGTACAGACCCTACAGCTCCTGTAAACTGTGGCGGTATAAATATATGAAGGTGCGNNACTGACAACATAGCCCGACCATCCTACTGCTACTGTCGATGCAGCAAAAAGATACTCAAGTATAAGGTCCCAGCCGATTATCCAGGCCAGAAATTCGCCAAGTGTAGCATATGAATATGTATATGCGCTTCCTGCTATAGGGATCATGGATGCAAATTCTGCATAACACAGACCGGCTAAACCGCATGCAAAACCTGAAATAATAAAAGATAGCACGATACCAGGACCGGCATACTGGGCTGCTGCCTGACCGGTAAGTACAAATATCCCTGCGCCAATAATAGCGCCAATTCCTAAAGTTGTGAGATTCAGAGCGGTAAGGGATCTCTTAAGACCATCGGATTCCTGAGATTCACTGAATAGCTGAGGAAGCGGCTTTGTTATAAATAACCGGTTTTTTGACATCTGGTTTGTTTGAAGTTTGGGATCGAAGTATAATTATTACAAACCTAACTTTTTTTTTTAATAAATTATCATACATGAATATCGGGAATTATGCATATAAATTCATTGATTTTGGATTTTATGTTCATGATTACCTATGATCAATCCTATTCTGCTAAAGTTAAATAGGAAGTTTTTCATCAACTCAATTTTTTCATTTTTTTAACAATTTAATCGTATTTTTGATTTGACTTAAAGCCGGAAAACATGCGCAGGTATATTATTTTATTGATTTCTTTTATTCTACTCTCCTGTTCCCCCATTATAAAATACCAGAATCTGCCAGAAGTTAAGTTTTGGGAAAAAGATATTCAGAAATTTGAACAGCTTGATAAAAGTGAAAAATATCCTGAAAACGCAATTCTTTTTGCAGGAAGTTCAAGTATCAGATTCTGGACATCCCTGGGAAAAGATATGACTCCATATCAAGTAATTCAACGGGGATATGGTGGGGCAAAATTGACCGATTTTGTCGTTTATGCAGGTAGGATCTTTAATCCTCATCAATGCAAGGCAATCGTATTGTTTATTGCCAATGATATAACAGGGTCGGACAAGGATAAAACACCATCGGAGGTTGCTGTATTATTCAGGAATGTTCTTAAAACCATTCGTAAAGTTCATCCTACGACCCCTGTATTCTGGATTGCGATCACACTTACTGAATCACGATGGAAAGTATGGCCTGAGATTCAGAAAGCGAATGCATTAATTAAAGAAATATGCAATAAAGAGAGAAATACCTACTTTATAAACACCGATTATGCATTCCTCAATGAAAAGGGATTGCCAAAAGATGAATTATTCAGAGATGATAAATTACACCCTTCAGAAAAGGGATATGCAGCGTGAACGGAAATAATTAAAAATTATATTTATCTTTGCACTCCAATAAAAAGAAGTGTTCATAATGATAAAGATAACTTTTCCTGACGGATCTGAAAGAGAATTCAACAAGGGAACCAGCAGCCTGGATATAGCA
>PLLX01000079.1 GCA_003141415.1 Bacteroidales bacterium | reverse complement strand
ATCCGTTCTCCTGAAAATCCCTCTCAAGTGTTTTCCAGCACTGATATAGTCCGCGCGGTACATGAAAATATCCTTTCCATTTTCCTCCTTTAAGTGGAAGAAGAACCTCGCCCTGACGGTTTAAATAACAGAACCATTCGGGATAGTCTTTATCTTTAAAATGCTCCCAGGTGTACTCATGAATGATCTCAAACCATTTAATACAGTCAATTCAGTAAGATGACAAATATACAATAACTTCAATACAGAAGTTGTTGTAAATATCATTTTATTATCCTGGCCAGTGGGTCTCGATTCAGATCCGGTAACAAATTCTGTTCCGGTTAATGGCAACCGATCCAATCTGTCTCTTCAGTTAAAATAACTTTTAAATTATTGCGCAATGCAGCCATTGCTGAAGCACATCCTCCCAGTCCACCACCGCAAATTACAATATCAGCTGAAAGTTCAACGAATCTCTTGCGATTCATAAGAAGAATTTATCCTCTGAAAAAATCTATCAGAAGGCTTTGTAGTACTCCCGGAAAAGCCGGGCAATGTTTACCAGTTTGATTTCCTTAGGACATTCAGCTTCACAAGCACCGGTATTTGAACAGTTCCCGAATCCGACTTCATCCATTTTTTCAACCATCGCTCTTACCCGGTCTTTTGCCTCAACGCGTCCCTGTGGTAAAAGAGCAAACTGGGATATTTTAGCTGAGACAAACAACATTGCTGAAGCGTTTTTACATGCAGCTACACAGGCACCGCATCCGATACAGATCGCTGCATCAAATGCATCATCAGATTTATTCTTCTGAATGAGGATTGAATTGGCTTCTGGTGCTGCTCCTGTATTGACTGAAATAAATCCGCCTGCAATCTGGATCTTGTCGAAGGCTCTTCTATCGACAATAAGGTCCTTGATGACCGGAAAGGGTTTCGCCCTCCATGGTTCAATCCATATTGTATCGCCGTCTTTAAAGTATCTCATTGAAAGAGAACAGGTTGTTATAGCAGGTACCGGTCCATGCGGATGACCGTTAATATACATTCCGCACGACCCGCAGATGCCCTCACGACAGTCGTGGTCAAATGCCACAGGATCCTTATTTTCTTCAACAAGCTTTTTATTGAGCGCATCAAGCATCTCAAGAAAAGCCATCTTGGTGGATACATTATCCATTTTATAGGTTTCAAAGTTACCTTTGGCACCTGCATTTTTCTGGCGCCATATTTTGAGTGTAAGCTTCATATTCTTCTTAAATTATATTGTCCCTATCGATAATAATTAATCCTTTTAGAATATTGCTCAGAGTTCAGAGCTCAGGGCTCAGAGTACCAGGAAAGAGATTTTTGATTTGCCCTGCGCCCTGCGCCAAGTGCCCTGTGCCATTATTTATAGCTCCTTACTTTCATCTCCACATTTTCGAACTTAAGTTCTTCCTTATGGAGGATATGAGGTTTCCCTTCTCCTGTATATTCCCATGCAGCCACATAAGCAAACTTTTCATCGTTTCTAAGGGCTTCTCCATCCGGAGTCTGATATTCTTCCCTGAAATGAGCGCCGCATGATTCGTTCCTGTTAAGGGCATCATTTACAAGAAGTTCACCAAGCTCAAAAAAGTCAGCGACCCTGCCGGCTTTTTCAAGTTCCTGGTTAAGTTCAGTAGATTCCCCGGTAACGTTCAGGTCTCTCCAGAACTCAACCCGTAACTCCTTAATAAGTACAAGTGCTTTTTTTAGTCCTTCTTCACTCCGTACCATTCCGCAATAGTCCCACATTATCTTACCTAAGCGTTTATGAAATGAAGAAGCAGTTTGTTTTCCTTTTATTGAAATAAATTTATTAAGTCTTTCTCTTACTGCTTTTTCAGTCTCTTCAAATTCTGGATTATCAGTTGAGATTTTTGGAACCCGGATCTCATCTGAAAGATAATTACTTATTGTATTTGGAAGGATAAAGTATCCGTCACCGGAAGTCTGCATAAGCGAGCTTGCTCCCAGACGGTTTGCCCCATGATCTGAAAAGTTGGCCTCCCCAATTGCATATAGTCCGGGGATTGTAGTCATCAGTTCATAATCAACCCATAACCCGCCCATTGTATAATGCCCTGCCGGATATATACGCATAGGCTCTGTATATGAGTCAATACCTGTTATAGTTTTATACATATCGAAAAGGTTCCCATATTTGTCCTCGATAGCTTTCTTTCCCTGTTTCTTAATTGCATCCCTGAAATCAAGATTTACAGCAAGGCCTGTTTCACCAATACCAAACCCTGCGTCACAACGTTCCTTGGCTGCCCTGGATGCAACATCCCGTGGTACGAGATTCCCGAATGCAGGATACCGGCGCTCAAGATAATAATCTCTTTCTTGCTCAGGTATCTCATTTCCCGGACGTTTATCTCCTTTTAATTTAGGAACCCAGATTCGTCCATCGTTCCGAAGGGATTCCGACATCAGGGTAAGCTTTGACTGGAACTCATTAAGCTGGGGAACAGAAGTAGGGTGGATCTGAACAAAACTTGGATTGGCAAAGAAGGCCCCCTTTTTATGCGCTTTCCAAACGGCTGAAGCATTAGAATTAACTGCAAGAGTTGAAAGGAAATAAATTGTTCCATAACCCCCGGTTGCAAGAACAACTGCATGTGCAGCATGCCTTTCAATATCACCTGTAATGAGGTTGCGGGCAACAATTCCGCGAGCCTTTCCGTCAATCAGAACAAGATCAAGCATTTCACGTCTTGGATACATTGTTACGTTCCCTTTTTTTATCTGCCGGTTCAGAGATGAATAGACCCCGAGCAGGCATTGCTGCCCAGTCTGTCCCTTTGAATAAAATGTTCTTGATACCTGGACTCCCCCAAATGATCGTGTATCGAGTGTTCCGCCATAATCACGTGCAAAGGGTACTCCGAGTGCAGTATAATGGTCAATAACCTGATTGCTTACTTCAGCTGCCCGGTAAACATTTGCCTCACGGGCTCTGAAGTCACCACCCTTGATCATATCATAGAACAACCTGTAAGTACTGTCCCCGTCATTCTGATAGTTTTTTGCAGCATTTATTCCTCCCTGAGCTGCAACAGAGTGTGCCCTCCTGGGTGAATCCTGATAACAGAATGTTTTTACACTATACCCGAGTTCCCCAAGAGCAGAAGACGCTGCTGCTCCCGACAAACCTGTACCTATGACAATTATTTCAAGTTTTTTCTTATTTGCAGGGTTTACAAGTTTAACAGAAGCTTTATAGTTTGTCCATTTCATTGCCAACGGACCATCGGGTATCTTTGAAATTAATTTTCCCATGATTATAATTTTTTCCTTTTGGAATTATCTGAAAAGCCATAATGTAATTGAAATGAAAGCAAAACCGGCAGGGATAATGATCGCATAAACCAATGCAATAGGTTTAACAACGGGATTCCATAATCTGTGATTCAGACCTATTGTCTGGAAAGCTGAATAAAAGGCATGAAAAAGGTGAAAACCGAGAAATGCGAAACAAGTTAGATAAATGAAATCATATGCTGGGATCTTAAAAAGTTTGTGTGCTACAGAATAAAAATCTTCCGCATTCCCTTTAACTATTCCAAGTTTAATGAAATAGAAATTGAACCAATGAAGGATTAGAAAGGTAAGAATTGTAGCTCCTGTCCAGATCATAAACCTTGAGAAAAATGATACTTCTGATTTGTTGCCGCTTACATAACCAACAGGACGGGCAATCCAGTTCTGGATTTGAAGGAGAATCCCCCATGAAATATGTAAGAGTATCGCTCCGAAAAGAACAACTTCCATTATTTTTATCAATGGGAACGTTGCCATAAAATGGGCTGCAGTATTGAAAGGTCCGGGTTCACTTTTAAGCAGCATCAGGTTGATAATCAGATGAACCGGCAAGAAAGTGAGTAGGAACAACCCGGCTAATGCCATTACAAATTTCTTGGAAATTGAGGAAAACAAAACTTTACTCATTGGTTATTAGATGTTTAGAGTTTATCTTTTTGTTTTGAGAAGGAAGTTGATCAAAGTTATGAGTATTAAATCAAAATTACAATATTACAAACATGCTTATTATCACATATAAGCACTAATTATCAGGATATATTGCATCAATTGATAATTGGCTGCCTTTACAAAACTAAATTATTTATTAATATATTTTATTCTTACAGAGGAGGTAGAATTCACTATTCTGATTCGGGTAAAGGTAATGTTATTGTTCTTCTTCATGGCTGTCTTGAATCATCTGAAATTTGGGGTGTTTTTGCCAAAAAACTTGCATCAGAATTCAGGATTATAACTGTGGATCTGCCTGGTTGGGGACTTTCAGATGTTTATGGGGCGGTACATAGCAAGTAGTTTATGCACATGGCTAACAAAGAGCTTGCTGATTTGCATGGTCCTCAAAAAGTTTTCATAACAGGTCATTCTCCTGGCGATCTTAATAATAGAAAGCGTGAAATTGAAATAGTGAAATCGGGGAAGTAGAATTTTCAGTGAGTGTATTAAGCAGTTTTGTGGATAAATTGGCTTAAGATGTATCCCGCAGATTTCGCAGATCAGCGCAGAACGGATCGGCATAAATCTGCGAGATCAGCGGGAAGATAAGACACCAGGACAATTAGACTTCTTATTTCTTCAGAAAATCAATTGCATACTTGAATGTAGTATCAATCTGCTCCCAGATAGGATAGAACCCTTTATTATCCAGGATATTACGGGCGATATATGCTTTTACCTGAGTATGAATTATTGCTCCCGATGTTTTTAACCCTGCGGGATCCTTCTTTATGCCATTGGTTGCTGCAAATTGTACAAACTGATCCAGAAGAGCCTGTTTGTCAAGATATTTTTCCATCTCTCCGGGCTCAATATATTTCTTAAGTACATCCCTGTTATTTTCAGTATATTTTAGTGCAAATCTGTAAATGTAAGATCTCACCTTAATGAAATAGGGTGAGACTCCTGAAGTATCAACAGGTACAAATCTGTCGGGCATTATACCTCCTCCGCCATAAACTATATGACCGCCTGGTGTGGTAAATTTCAGAGAGTCAGAAAAATGAATACTATCAGAGACTTGAAACTCACCATGAGTATACCTTTCGTTAAGATCATCGAAGTACTTTTCAAATCCAGCTTTATACGGTTTCTGGATAGATCTGCCGGTAGGTGTATAATAACGGGCAATAGTAAGCCGCATTCCTGAACCATCTGAGAAAGGAATAGGTTCCTGAACCAATCCTTTCCCGAAGGACCGGCGACCAATAATTGTTCCCCGGTCGTTATCCTGAAGTGCTCCTGCCAGTATCTCACTCGCCGATGCACTCCACTCATCGATTAGAACAACAAGGTTTCCTGTCTCAAATTCTCCCTTACCTGTTGCTTTTGCTTCACTTCGCGGAGAAGCACGTCCTTTGGTATAAACAATCAACTGGCCCTCCTTCAGGAACTGGTCCGCCAGTTGAATAGCAGCTTCCATTATACCGCCTGAATTGCCACGGAGATCGAGTATGAGACTGGTCATCCCATGTTCTTTAAGTTCCCTGAGTCCTTTCATGAACTCATCAAAAGTTGTCATGGCAAAGGTGTTGATCTTAATGTATCCTATGTGATCATTAACCATATAATCGACGTCAACACTGTAAATAGGGATCTTGTCGCGGGTTATTTCAAAGGGCAATAACTCTTTCTGACCACTGCGAAGTATTTTTATTTTAACAACTGTACCCCTGGGGCCTTTAAGCATCCCCATTACCTTTTCGTCAATTATATGTTTACCGGCAACCAGAGAGTCATTGACATACAGAATCTTATCTCCTGGTAACAGGCCTAGTTTTTCCGATGGTCCGCCGGGAATTGTGCTAATTATCATTATTGTATCGGTAAGCATACTGAAAGAGATTCCAATTCCTTCAAAGTTACCCTGCAAAGGTTCATTAGCGCGGGCAAGATCTTTTGCCGGAATATATACTGAATGCGGATCAAGCTTTTTTAGTATAGCCGGGATAGCAGTCTCAACCAGATCGTTACGATTAACTGAATCAACATAATTCGACTCAATAATATTCAGGATACTGTTGAGCTTATCATTTCTTGACCGTATGTTTGAATGCTGGGGAAAGTACCTATCAGAGGGAAGATATCGTCCGATTATTATGCCTAGCGCCAGTGTGATTCCCAATATCAATGGTAGAAAAACTATCTTTTTTGAGTTATTGTAGTTCATAAATTTCTTTTTCTGAGTCAATATATACCAATTCTATTCCTGCACGTTTCAGAAGTTCAAGGCCATCAGTTTTATGATATCTGTTACAATAAACAACTCTTTTGATACCTGCCTGAATAATGAGTTTTGAACACTCCATACAAGGTGATGTTGTCACATAAAGTGTTGAATCTTCGCTGGAATTATTCGATTTTGCAACTTTTGTAATAGCATTAGCCTCTGCATGAAGAACGTATGGTTTTGTAATATTATTTTCATCTTCACATATATTTTCGAATCCGGAAGGCGTTCCGTTATAACCATCAGAAATAATCATCTTTTCCTTCACTATCAGTGCCCCAACCTGCCTTCTGATGCAGTACGAATTCTGAGCCCATATTAGAGCCATTTCAAGATAGCGCTTATCAAATGCAATCTGTTTTTCCCCATAAGGATTCAGAGCCGTTTTATCTGACATTGTATCCGGAGTTTGTATCAATTTTAAAAGGGTTCAAAGTTAATTAATTTATAATTGGATTGCTAATCATATAAACCATGTACTCTTCTATTAAGAATTAATCCGGATTTTAATAAATATTCCCGGGGTTATAATTATAATTAAAGATGCATTGTTAAAAATACGGATGAATAAGTTAATTTTGGATTTCAGTACCTGGTTAAACAGAAAAAGTAATTAAACTGGCTAACACAATTATTGCAATCATGTTCAATACGGACCATTTACACCCAATGATAGTGCACTTTCCGATTGCACTCATAACTGTCGGATTTTTCGCTGAAGTTGCTTCACTTTTTTTCAAAAGCGAAAAGTGCCTCTCAAAAACAGGATTTTACCTGATGGTGCTGGGATCACTCGCGGCAATTGCTGCCTGGTCTTCTGGCCACTTATTCACTGAAGGACCAACTCAGGGTGAGATTTTAAAAGTCTTTCTCAAGCACGAAACAGGTGCTCTTGTTACAATGATTCTTATCATTGCCGGTACAATCTTCAGGATATGGCTGATGGTAAAAAAGAAAGAAGAGACTCCTTTAAAATGGATAGTCTTCGGTTTTTATCTTTTGGCTTTTATTGCAGTAACCTTTACTGGATTTATGGGAGGAACCATGGTCTACGATTTCATGATGGGTCAGTGAAATAGTTTCGGATAATATCATTTTCTACGTCATCAAATAGCCGGGTTATCAATCTGTTCTAAAAGATTATTGATTATTTGAGATTGTTGGTTAATAACATTTTGACTTATCAACTGTTTTATAAAAAACCTGGATATAATTTTACACCGGGTTCTTAAATATTATATTACATTTCCCGGATCAGCGGAGTTGATCCGGGAAATTCTAATCTGAAAACAATCAAAAAATGAAGAAGATTCTATCAGTTTTTATTTTTTTAACAATTTTTGCGGGTTTATCGGCCCAGGATAAATTCACTGATAAGCGTGATGGTAATATTTATCGTACAATTACTTTAGGAAGTGTTACCTGGATGACAGAAAACCTGAAGTATAGAGCTAAAAGCGGGGCCTTCTTTTTCGATAACGATCTGAACAATATTGCCGAGTATGGTGTACTTTATGAATGGAAGATTGCGCTGAACTCCTGTCCCGATGGGTGGCACCTTCCGTCAGGAACTGAATTTCAAACTCTTATAAATCATTTTGATCAAAAAGAGGCATGGGGGAAAATAGCTTCAGATCCCTCTTCATTTGGTATTCAGCTCGGTGGAATGCAGGATTACGAAGGTACTTTTTCAGAGATGAATGAAAGTTGTTATTACTGGACATCCACTGAGTATGATAAAAGTAATGCAGAATATTTCAGTTATCTGCTTATTGATGATAAACCTGTAATAGATATCTCTAGGAAAGAAGATATTGCAGATATACAAGGTACAGAAAAATCTAATAAGTATTCTGTACGTTGCCTCAAAGACTGAGTGCGCCCAGACGCACACGAAA
>PLLX01000126.1 GCA_003141415.1 Bacteroidales bacterium | reverse complement strand
ATCCTAATTATGGCATGCTGTTCAAAACATGGCCTGTCGACAGGTTCCCGGGGTTCAGGTTTGCATCAAGCGATTACGCGGATGCATCTATGAGGCCGAGGCTGACGGTGTATTATTCGTTCCTTTAGGAATTTCTTCTGAGGAGAAAGCTCAGTATATTGTCAGGAAGTTACGGGTTGCAGGTTGCANNCCCGTAGTGTAATTGGCAACACGTCTGATTCTGGATCAGAAGAGTTCAGGTTCGAGCCCTGACGGGACAACTCCAAACAATTACACTCCTTTGTAGATCACGTATTTACAGAGGAGTGTTGTTTTAAGGGTACAATAGAGGGGACAGTATTTAAATAAGACATCAATTATAAATGGCCCAGCTGGGCCCACAATTTCAAAACTGAGAACCCTCTAATTCAATTGATTAGGGGGTTTTTGATTTCTTGGGGGACAATAAAGGGGACAGAAAACCTTGTCAGTTTCTTACTACACATTCAATAAAGTCTTTACCATAATTTGTTAATTTTAGTATTCCCCTCTGTATTTCAATTGTCTTTCCCAATTTTTTTACTTCTTCTCTTGTGTAATTTATAGTCTCACAATTCTCTATTTTTTCATATTGCTTATCCTCTACAAAATAAGTTCCGTAAGGAATCTCAAGTATCCCAAGACGACAAAGGTTAGTTATATAAACAGGAATAATGAATTCTCTCTCTAAATTCAAATATTCATTTAGTAATGTGTATTTTGTAATTAATGAAGTGTGACCTGATTCTGCTTTAATATTTACATCAATTAGAGGAATACTTGTTTCACTTGCAAAAAATTTTAATAACCGAGCTTCAGCAGGAGTTAAATTCTTAATTATATCAACATATCCTGGATGAGCCTTATCAGATGTATCTTTATTCATTGATGTTGCCAATAGATTTGCATACAGTTCTCTTAGATCTTCACTATTCCCTGAAAATCTTAAAGCTTCAATAGCCGGTCCTGCCAGATATGCTGGCGGTGTAACAATTTTTTCTTCTGGTATATCTTTAAGCTTTTCAGCCAGCTTATTGTTTAAGAACACTTCAATCTTATCATATCCCCAAACTAATAATTTTAATGGAGCCAAGGCACTATCCACGGCTTTAGCCACGGTAACTAATGATTGCCCTATTATTTTAGCTGCAGGTTGAATCGCATCTTGATATACTGGTACGGCTTTTATAATATCTGCTATATTCTTTAAATCCTCTTTTTTCATATTATCCTCCCCGCTCATGTTTGCTGGTTTTTAATAGAATTCAATTATATGTTTATTCCTATTACATAGATAGGAACTTGAATTGCACTTTTAAAATGAGGTAAATATTTTACAACCTTTTCAAAGTTTAAAGATCCATCCCAATTATTATTATATTCTTCCTTCATTACTTTTTGGAACCTCTTTGTTGTAACTATATATATTCCCACATCTATTGTATCTAAATTGGAATAGGATGAAACTTAGAATTTTAATAAATCTATCCCAATGAATGAAGAATGCCCAAATTGAACTTCAACTCCTATTCTTTCTTTAAAGAAATCTAGTTTTGCCGTTGGATCATTTTCTTCGCCAAAAACGTATGGCTGATTGTTCCAATTCTTAGCAATAAAAAGATCCTTTAATACTTCATTAAACTTTGGCCTTGACAAGTCTCTTAATAAAATCCTCTGATCCAGAATTATGTTTTCAATCTCCTGCTTTAGAGCTAATTTTGAATTTAGTACTTGTTCTGCAAAGCGAAAGGAATACCTTTCAATCCTTAAACTCATTGTATAGTTATTGTAGAAAGTGGAGTATGTTTCTTTTCTTCAGTTGTTAATTTATTACAAGGTTTACAAATCTCCACAATGTTATTATCATTAAGTAAATTTGCGTTTTTTCTTCCACTGTAAATTTTGGGTTTTTTTTGTGGTGATTTATAGAATATCTTATTTGTTATGAAAGGATAAGATTTTTTGTCTAGAGAACAAATTAAAATACATCCGGACGCTAAAACTAAGCCTACAAGATGCTGATCATTAAAATTTTTATGAGAAAGTAACTTTTTAACTTTATCTGTTTCTCTATCAACTAAATCCTCTTTTACTGCTATTGCTTTTCCTATTTTATTTAACTGAACAAAAATACTTAGGAATTTTGTCCCTGAGAGTTCTTCTAAATATTTTGATCCACCATATATAAATTTACCTTTGCCATTATATACCCAGTCAAAAATAGGCTCAAATTCATTGTATTGAGCATTTTTGCTATCAAAAACTGGCCCAAATACATTTGTGTCTATTATAATACACATAGCAATTAAATTTTTAATAGATTTAATTGCTCTTTAATAAAAAACTCGCGAAATTCTTTTGGCTGGTTATCGTCATATGATCCATCTGCATTAATTTTAATACAACACAGATGGTTTACACCATTAACCCTATCAAAGAATAATACTTGGCTATCAATGGGACTTTCTTTATCTTTTTTATCTCTTAGTTTTAATCTATATCGATCTATTATAAAATCACTATGCGTTTCAATTATAAAACATTTCTTTTCATTTTGATAAGATTTATAAATAAAATCTCCGAACGCTGCTTGACCACGAGGATGTAAATGTATTTCTGGCTGTTGAATTGCAAACCAAGATTCGTTAGGCCTAGAAATAACTTCAACTATTAATGGAAGAATTTGAGAAACTCCATACCCTACACTGGTTATTTTAATGGGATTCCCTTCAAGGGATACAAGAATCTCAAATGCAGATGTATCATTCTTCCCCAACGGATTAATCGATATATTATCAAATAATCCACTATCTGATCCAAATTTAGCAAGTATCCCCTCAACTCTTTTTGCGTAAGCTTTATGTTTTGTATCTGTTAAAATCCTTTTCAGCAAATAAGGTGAATGAGTCCCATCTGGTTTGAAATTTATATTATACCTGTCATAAGTTCTTCTCGGTTCTGTTCTTATAGGTGCCAGCCATGCTATATCTCTCATAAACAAAGGTATTTTATCAAAAGAAATTTTAGGCTCAATTTTTAATTTATTAAAAATGAGCATTTGAATATAATAATATGCGCGAGGGGATATCCCTTCTCTTATTTCAATCTCTGCGTATGTTTTATTTTTTAATCCGTTTTTTTGTATCCAAGTTTTAAAACATTCAATCTTATTTTCTTCTGTTATGTTTTTAATTGAAATTTTATCGTATCTATATCTAATTGCCCTTTCAGAAATTTGTGCTTGTATATTATATCCTTGTTCAATAAAACACATTTCTGATATTGTAGGAATGCCTTCGTTAGATATAAATTTCATTTTTATTGCATTTATGCTATTATCTTTATTTATACCGTCACCTAGTATCCCTATTATAAAATCCTTTCTATTTGGATTAGAATAACTGGCAATTTCACTGAAATATCCCAGCTCAGTATCTTCACTATCAAAATCGACGGCAAACCAAAATTTAAAATCAGTAAGTGCCTTAATAAGTTTTAGAATCGATGTTTTCCCGGTACTGTTTTCACCCACTAAAAAATTTATACTTTTTAATGGGATGAACGTCTCTTGGAATCCCCTGTAATTATCAACGTATACTACTGGCATTTTTCTATAGTTTATTCAGCAAGTTACAAATTTTTATTGATTCTTGTAAACCACCTCATTAGCTATATCTAATTCTTCAAATATTTCTGGATTAGGTTTGAATTTAAAACCCCATGCTTTAAATTCATTTCCTTTATGAAAACTATAAAACTCTTTCTTTCTGGGTAATTGGTTGGCGTAAATATCCTTTTCTTGCTCGTTGAAATTTATAGTGGTAAACATACGAGAAACATCTCTTGAGCAATGCCAAGGTAAATGAGTGAACTCAATATCATTCTTAGTGATATATTTTGTTAGATATCCTATTAATGATTTTCTGTCTTTGTCTACTTTCTTTACATCGACTCCATTATATTTTTCAGTATTAATATCCTTAAGCACTTCATTCCCTTTAGCCTTTTCAGAAGCCAAGCAGGAGGCCATAAAACCATTTACTTTCTTTATTGTCATATAATCATTTGTCAACAAGTGGAAATGAATAGTGCCATTTCCTTGCCGTTCAGCAACCCATAAATAAGACTTAAGCCCAGAATCTCTTCTGCAACGTGTAAGCCAGGTATTAAAAATTTTATATACTATTTCATCTGATAATCCACAAGGGAAGCTTATTGAATAAAATGCAAGGAACTTTTTGCTTTTTTCAAGTCTGCTAAATGCTTGACATTTTTTCCTGACTTTCGATTTATTCAGTTTATAGCTTTTCCTATTCTCCTTTAATAGTTTTTCATCAATATTTAATTCTTCTATTATTTTCTTGATTTCTTCACTTATCTTTTTTTGTTCTGCCCTATTTCTCTGATCTTTCTTTACAGTTATCAATTCTCCGTCAATAAGCCTTTTATTTGAAGATCCACTAAGCGAAGAAACTAGTTTCCTTCTGTTAATTGATATGCTCGAATATGATAATTGATAGGGCATTTAGTTTGTTTGAAATGTCGGTACTAGAATAAATCCATTATAGGTTACTATAGGTTATTATTATAGGTTAAAAAAAATTACAGGAAATCGGGAATAATATTGCCCTTGTAGAATCTCTTCAGATATTTGCCATTTCGACGATCATAAACATTAAAATACTTCCAATCTGAATGTTTTTTATCTAGAAAATTACTGGCAAAGTAATTCAGTCCATTAACAAAACCCCACTTTTTAGCTTCTCCTGAAGGAAAAAACACAGTCACGGAATAATCATTTTTATGTGCCATGATTACCCCCTTTTGTATTTCAANNATTCTATTCCCTATTCGATAAGATTGCACAATCCCCGATTTAGACCAGTTGTTTAGAGTAGGCAGAGAAATTTTAAGAAGTTCGACAACTTCAAACCGATTAAGATAGACAGGTCTTTTACCTGATTCTTTTGGTTTAGATTCCTGTTTTGTTTCTTCGAGAACTTCCCGAAAAATCTTTTTGAGATCATCTGTATTGATCCCTTGTAAAATTATAGAATTCATACTTTTGTGTATTATTTCAACAGCAAAAGTATTCTATGCTTTAGGTTTTATTTTTAAGTGTAGTACTACTCAATGCTTAACTATTTTCCATCTAATTCTTTCTGAACTAGTTTCATTTTGTCAGTTAATCCTGCTTTTTCGAAATAATCAAGCACAATTTTTAAATTTTGGGGAGTTCTCTCATTATTTAATTTGGAAAAATATTGTCTTGTTGTTTCCACATCCCTTCTAATCAATGGGGCAAATATCTCTGCCCTTTTGGTATTGTCCTCAATGTTTTTTGCTATACCTAAATAATCTAATATAAGCATCTGAACTATCTGTGAAAACTTATCTTTCTTAACTTTCTTTGCTTCAAGAAGCTCATCGAGTTCTTTTTCAAGAGCTTCAATTCTTGAATTTGCTCCATGGGTAGTTGATCTCATAATATCTAGTTAAAAAATGGATGATCTAATAACTTATTTGCATTCTCTTCCTGTGAGATGCGAATATACCTTAAAAAACTGCTTTCTGATTTGTGTCCGGTAACTTTCATAATAGTTATTGCAGGAATACCAGCCAAATAGCAATTACTTGCAAAACTTCTTCTGGCTGTGTGAGTAGAAATAAGACTAAATTTATCCGGTGTTGATTTTTTTAATTCTCCTCCTTTGGTTATTCTGACCTGAATTTTACCATTAATTTTGGCATCCTCTCCTATCTCTTTAAGATATTTATTCATCTTTTGGTTTGAAATTGGGTCAGGTATATTCCATTTATATTTCTCAAGTATTTCTCTTACATACGGATGAAGCGGGATGATAACAGTATCCTTTGTCTTTTGAGTTCTAATTTTAACCTTGTTATCATCAATTATATTTTCTTTTCCTAGTTGAATAAAATCGGAAAATCTTAATCCGGTAAAACAACCGATTATAAAGAGATCCCGAACACGTTCAAGTTTTTGGTTTGCTGAAAGATCATGTTTATAAATCATTTCAAGTTCTTTCACATTTAAATATATCTTATCTGTTTCCTCTGTTGTTTTTTTAAATTTTCTGCTTCTGAATTCCAGATTTTTATGAAGACCTCTTTCGTATGCTTCTCCCATAAATACTTTAAGGTTTTTAATTTTATTCCCAACCGTATTTTGAGCTAAGTCAAGATCTTCAATAAGATATTTTGTATATGAATTATAAAATGACATATCAATAGTATCAAAATCAATCTTACAGTTTTTGTCCCTGCAATAATTCTTGAGATGATTAAGTGCGTTCTGATAAGCTTTTGTAGTATTATTTGATCTGATACCTGTCGTTTCTTTTATGAACATTCCTATAAATCCTAAAAGATCTAACTTTTGAGCTTTCTCTTGTTTTTTATATGTAGAATCTAGTTCCTTCCTAAGATTAGTTAAGGTAACACTTTCACCATCATTTAGAATCTTCCTGTAAGCTGATCTTGCTTTCTCAGCACAATCATTAAGTCTGGCATTAAACTCCGGATACTCCTTGAAGAGTTTTGTTTCTTTTGCACGTTGATTTTCATAATTCCAATATTTGGGATTGATCTTTTCTCCTGTAGAATATTTCATTCTTCTATTTCCAAAATTAAAATACAGGAAAACGAGTGTGTCTGTTTTTGAAGTGGGTTCTTTGAGGAAAAAACTAGCTTTTGCCATGTCATTTTTATTTGACTCAAAGCTAATAATATTATTGATTAGGGTACACTACAGGGGACACTTATTTTTAATTTGAATGCAATTACTGAATTTTGAATATTACTAGAAATGCCATTAAATGATTGATACTGACAATAATTAAGGATAAGTAAGAATATCTAGATAAAGAAAATTCGAGACCTGACGGGACAACAAGATAATCAATCACTTACTATTTATTTTGTAGGTGATTTTTTATTTGTTGCCAGGTTCTTGCCAGGTTTTGGGGACTTTTTTAACAATCTGTTTAAATTTAAACACAGGTCGGTGGTAGTTAACACCATTCTTTTATTATTTAAAAATCGATGACTATGACCATAATTGGTAAGATCAAATTGATAATCTTGTTAAACATTAATTTAAAAACCACACCTTAAANNATTTACTGGTAAACATTTGGCTGACGATTTACATCGGCAATTCCCTTAAAGTGCGTAACATTATGAATACAATATGTGACGCCAGCCAGCTTGCAAGAAAAATGTAATTCGGGAAGACAAACCTTTGTGCAAACAGACACAGTTACTTAATAAATTGAAATTACTTTTACATTTCTTTAAGCAAAAGCAGTAAGTTTAAGAAAAGTTTTACAATAAGTCGCTATGGATACAAAAGCTAACAGGATCACTTTACAGCATATTGCCCGGAAGGCAATGATCGCAAGAGGACTGGAACCTGATTTTCCGGCTGATGTGCTTGACGAATTAACGAAAATAACCTTGCCGGCTGTTTATCAGCATTTTGTTGTAAAGGATCTGCGTGACAGACTATGGTGCTCAATCGTTAATACTGATTCACTTGATCTCGATCAGTTAACTTATGCCGAGCAGTTATCCGAAAACAAGGTTCGGGTGTTTGTCGCTATATCGGACGTTGATGCTCTGGTTGGTGAACAATCAAAAATTGATCTTCATGCCAGCAAAAACACGACATCTGTTTATACTGTAGCCCAGATGTTTCCAATGCTACCTGAAAAACTATCTACCGATCTTACTTCCCTGCGTTTCAACACCGACCGTTGTGCTATAGTAGTTGAAATGGTTGTAGGTGATAATGGTGCTGTGGAACAGTCTGTTGTTTACATTGCAATTGTACAAAATCATGCAAAACTCGATTATATAAGCCTGGGTTCCTGGCTCGAAGGAACAGGCCCAATTCCGATAGAACTTACCAGGATCGCAGGATTAGCTGAAAATATTAAGCTACAGGACAACATAGCACAAAAAATGAAAGAGTTACGCTTTGAGCATGGGGCCTTAAATCTTGAAACTATTGAAGCCGTCCCGGTTTTTGACGGTGATTCTTTAAGTGAAATGAGAGTGGAGCAGAAAAACAGGGCAAAAGATTTGATTGAAGATTTTATGATCGCATCAAATGGATCTACGGCCCGATTCTTAACCGGGAAACAATTTCCTTCGTTGAGGAGAGTGGTCAGGGTTCCTAAACAGTGGGACAGAATCGTTGAACTGGCCTCAGAGCATGGATTTTCGCTACCAGTAAAGGCTGATTCCAAATCACTTTCTGAATACCTGAAGTTTTTCAAACAAAAAGATCAGGTTCATTTTACGGATATGTCGCTTAGTGTGCTTAAACTTTTAGGGTCGGGCGAATATATTCTTGAAAAACCCGGAGACAGCGAGGAAGGTCATTTTGGCTTGGCCGTAAAAGATTATATGCATTCTACTGCTCCCAATAGACGGTATCCTGATCTTGTCACACAACGACTGCTTAAAGCAGCAATCGCGAGTAAGGCGGTTCCTTATACCCTGGAACAACTGGAACAAATTGCGAACCAATGTACCTCGAAAGAAGATGATGTAAAAAAATTGGAGCGGCAGGTTGAAAAGTCAGCCAATGCCATACTCCTTGAATCCAGGATTGGAGAAGAATTTGATGCCATCGTCAGCGGCGCTTCTCCAAAAGGAACATGGATACGCCTTTTCCATCCGCATGTTGAAGGGAAACTGGTGAAAGGATATAGAGGATTAAAAGTAGGTCAGAAACTAAAAGCACGACTCATACAAATCAATGTTGAACAAGGTTTCATCGATTTTGAACTGGTGGAATGATGTATTTCTCAATTGGAAATTATTTCATCAATTCTGAAACAAATAATTGAAAAACAATCTGTTTCATATCCGGGGCAGTAAAATGAATCCTAATCAGGGTATTCAGTTTAACTGCGGATTTCTTTATTTGAATGATCTTTTATTATTGAAATGAAAGAGTATTTTCCATTTTTTCGAAACTATCGAAAAGCGCTGATCCTGGCTCCAACACTTGTCATTATTGATGTTTTTTGCGAAATTGTCCAACCCAAACTCATGTCAAAAATTGTTGACCTGGGCGTAAGCCAGAAGAACATGTCATATGTTCTTCATACGGGTGGTATTATGGTGGCCCTGTCACTTCTGGCTATTGCTGCCAATGTTGGTAATATTTACTATTCATCACATGCTTCAGTTGGATTTGCCGCTGAGCTTCGGAAGGGTATGTTCAATAAAATTCAGAAATTATCTGTTTCAAATATAGAAAGCCTGAGTTCTGCATCGCTGGTTACAAGACTCACTAACGATGTAAATATCCTTCAGGAGGTAATCATGATGTCGTTGCGCTTAATGATACGCGCCCCATTAATGTTATTATTCGCCGTTGTCATCGCCATAAACATCAATGCCGGATTGGCATCCATCATTGCCATAGCTATACCGGTACTGGCTGTAATTATTTATTATATTCTCCGCCGTGGTCTTCCTTTTTTTGAAAAAGTACAACGAAAGCTCGATAAGGTAAATGCAACAATTCAGGAAAATCTGGTCAATGTACGCGTGGTGAAATCTTTTGTACGGGAGGACTTTGAAAAGAAGAAGTTTGGCTTTTCAAACAACGAATTAAGGGAAATTTCTGTTAAAGCATCAGGTACAGTTGTGCTTATTCTGCCGGTTATGCAACTGGTAATGAATATTTCTATTGTTGCAATAGTTTGGTTTGGAGGCAATAAGATCATTTCAGGCACATTTCAGGTGGGTCAACTGATGTCATTCATTACCTATATAACTCAAATTCTGATGTCGCTGATGATGCTCTCAATGACCCTCATGACTTTAGCCAGAGCTGCAGCCTCTTCTGAACGTATTCTTGAAGTATTAAATGCCAAAGTGGATATCTTCGATTCCCCTTCTGCGATAGAAAAAAATCTGACAGTAAAACTTGGAAAGGTGGAATTTGAAAATGTTTTTTTTAAATATCATTCTGATGGCAGTGAGTATGTTTTGAAAAACATAAGTTTTACCATTCTTCCCGGCGAAACGGTAGCCCTGATTGGCGCTACAGGTTCTGCTAAAACCACTCTGGTTCAGCTGATTCCGCGATTATATGAAGTATCAAAGGGCCGTGTATTGATCGATGGTACCGATGTTCGTGATTATACGATGCAAAACCTGCGGAAGAACGTTAAACTGGTGCTTCAGCAAAATGAATTGTTTTCAGGTACAATCAAACAAAACCTGAAATGGGGTAATCCTGAAGCTTCGGAAGAAGAGATTGTGACAGCAGCCAAAGATTCTCAGGCTCATGATTTCATTGAATCATTTCCAAAACAATATGAGACAGTTCTGGGACAAAGCGGAGTGAATATTTCAGGCGGTCAAAAACAAAGACTTTGTATCGCCCGTGCAATTCTGAGAAAACCGTCAATTTTAATCCTGGACGACAGTACCAGCGCCGTTGATACAACAACCGAAGCTAAAATAAGGGAGTCATTCAACGGACATCTTAAGGATACGACCAAAATCATTATTGCACAAAGGATCAGCTCCATCCTGTCAGCTGATAAAATTATATTGCTCGATAATGGAGAAATAATCGGAACAGGCACTCATACCGAATTGATGATCAACAATCCGGTTTATCAGGAAATCTACAATTCACAACTTCTGCAGAAGGAGAACGAATTATGACTAACCCAACTACTTCCAGCGGCAAATTAACCTTGTCTGGTCTCCCAGGAAGACGTGCCAGGATTGCAGTAGAAAAACCCAAAAATTCAAAACAGGTTATTTTCCGATTATGGAAATATTTAATTCGGGAAAAATCGCTTTTGTTCTTCATTGTAATCCTGTTGCTGATCAATACCGGCGCTACTCTGGCGGGATCTTATTTATTACGCCCGATAATCAATAACTATATCCTTCCCCATAATACACCCGGATTGATCCGTATGATACTCCTGTTACTAAGTATTTATATAGTTGGCTCACTAGCTGCAATCTGGCAAAACAGGATGATGATATCAGTGGCTCAGAAAACAGTTAGTATAATCAGATCTGATCTTTTCAGCAAGCTTCAGACTTTGCCTCTTAAATTTTTTGATAGCAACAACCATGGTGACCTGATGAGCCGATTCACGAATGATGTCGATAATGTCAGTGATTCTCTGAATACCTGTATCTTGCAGTTATTTACCAGCACCATAACCCTGACCGGTATATTTACTTTAATGGTCTATATCAGCCCGATGCTTACGGTTGTTACATTGTTTATCGTTCCGTTTATGCTCCTGGTGGCTTCGAGGATAATTAAAAAAAGCAAAAGTTTTTTTACATCACAACAGGTTTCGCTAGGTATTGTGAATGGCTATGCGGAAGAAATGATCAGAGGCCAGAAGGTGGTAAAATTGTTCTGCTACGAAGAAATTGTATCAGCAGATTTTGAAAAAATCAATTACGAGCTGCGCAACAAAGCCACTAAAGCTCAGTATTATTCAGGTGTTATGATGCCTGTGATCCAGAATTTGAATACCATTAATTTTGCCCTTACTGCTACGGTTGGCGGATTACTGGCAATTTTCAGGGGGTTAGATCTAGGTGGTCTGGCTGCTTTTCTGCAGTATTCCAAACAGTTTGGAAGACCGGTTAATGAAATCTCAAGTCAGTATAATACTTTACAATCGGCTCTGGCCGGAGCAGAACGCATTTTCCAGATTATGGATGAAATTCCTGAAATACCCGATATCCCGGCCGCTGTTTCCCTGACAGATGTGAAAGGTGATGTCAGTTTCAATTCAGTGACCTTCGGATATGATGCAGGTAAAGTTATTCTGAATAATATTTCTTTCGGGGCTAAAGCAGGACAGAAGATAGCATTGGTTGGTTCTACAGGCGCCGGGAAAACAACCATTATCAATTTACTTCCAAGGTTTTACGATATTCAATCAGGTCAGATCACCATCGACGGACTTGAAATACAAAAAATTCAGCGTATTAGTTTGCGCAGGTCGATGGCCATGGTTTTACAGGACACACACCTTTTTACTGCTTCTGTTATGGAGAATATCCGGTATGGAAGGCTTGAAGCCACTGATAATGAGGTTATAGATGCTTCCACTCTTGCAGGCGCTCATTCATTTATACAGCGATTACCAAAAGGCTATCAGACAATACTGCGTAACGACGGAGATAATCTGAGTCAGGGGCAGCGCCAGTTGCTGAATATCGCAAGGGCAACGGTAGCAAAGCCACCTATTCTGATATTGGATGAAGCAACAAGTTCGATTGATACCCGAACGGAGCAGATCATTCAAAAAGGGATGGACCAGTTAATGCAGGGGCGTACCAGTTTTGTAATTGCTCATCGGTTATCAACTGTCCGGAATGCAGATGAAATTCTGGTCTTGGAAAATGGCGAAATCGTGGAAAGAGGCAGTCACGAAGTTTTATTGAAACAGAAGGGACACTATTATCAATTATATGCCGGACAGTTTGACTAATTCAGGATTGTGGAATTTACAATTATTGGTTCAGAATTATTTGATGGTCGGTGGTACTTAATACTATTCTTTTCTTGATCCATCTTTTTAGTTCTCTTTCTTTAAACAAATCTGTCCAAATTATAGGGGATAAAGACAAGACTTAAGATAAATGACTATGAATTAGAATGAGGCATTTGATGTGCTCTATGTAATTGCTTTACAGTTTTAACATATCGTTCCGGGAAATGAGTGAATTATGTAATCTTTTTCTATAGTTGTGTAACATTTTTCAGTATAAAGATGCTCACCTTTATAAACAATTGATAGATAATTTCCGCTTTTTGTATTATACCTGGATCTCTTTAAGGTTATCCAGCATAATTTTGATAAAACTCTGAATGGAAATATTTTGACATTTTTCATATACATCAAATTTATATCACTTAACGAG
>PLLX01000261.1 GCA_003141415.1 Bacteroidales bacterium | reverse complement strand
CCGGATAAAAGTAGCAGTTCCACATTCTCAGCCTTAACCTTAACCTTAGCCTCACAAGGTTGGCGCCAGGTTTACGCCAAGATTTGGATAAAAACGACATAGAATTCTAAGGTTATTGATTGAACTACCAAACTTCTAACATACCTAGTACGATAAGTGAAAGCATCTAACTATCTCTTCCTATCTATTTACTGCCCTTGGTTTTTTGTGAATAGTCCTGCCCCTAGTTCGGAACCTTGTGTGCCAGGGATTAGATGTAGATAATTACGCTTCGTAGGATCCTCCTCTATTTGCAAGGTACCTTCTTTTTTTATTACAACATCTTTACCAAATTTCAGCCTGTCTGGATTACCTTTTTCTCCAAAGCCAAATGCACCACCACCTTTGTTTACTAATTCGTTATACCCGATTACAATTGAATTTGAAAGAGAGAACGATACTTTCTCATCCCTGTTTAAAACCCAGAAAACATTTGTATTAGTCACCACATTATTATAAAATTTAAAATCCTCGGCTGCAGTCCACGACCATACAGCTGCGCCATAATTGCCAATGAAGAGGTTGTGATGTACTTCACAATGTTCGGCAGGTCGATCAGAAAACCAGAATACAATTGCATCTTTACAGTGATAAAAGACACAGTGATCAACTACTATTCCCTGTCCGCAGGCCAGAATTGCCAGATGGTTAGGAATTACAACCTTATCCCCGACAAACAGGCATTGAGTGATTCTGAGATCATCGAGATTTCGACCCTCTCTCACAATGGGATAATTTCGTCTTACCATTCCCTCCTGTGGTCTTTCATGTACTGGGGTACCTAATATCCGTAAACCCTGAATAGTTACATAACTTGTTTCAATCTGAATTCCGTAAGAAGCCCCTCCAAGTAGATCCTGTCGGCCGTTAGGCTTAAAATCAAGAGGCATAGTTGATACGATAACAGGCATCTTCCCAGGATTCCACTCGGGATCATCAGGTAAAACAGCAGCCCTTATAGTCAACCGTTGATCTTTGGAAAAATGCCAATTCACTGGATGAAATGTCACAGTTGCATCAAGGCCATATATTCCTTCAGAAAGATAAATTGTAATAGCTCCTGTCCCATTGGCTTTATTTAATCTGCTGGCTGCTTCATAAAGCGATTTCAAGGGTTGTTCTTTTAATCCAACATTATGGTCATTACCACTATTTGCATCAATAAACAAATCATTTATCTGAGCCGAGAGAACAAAATTAATTAGGGAAAAACATAACAAAGTAGCTATTACTGATTTGATAGTTTTCATTTCACTTATTTTTCAATTTAACAGGATTATCCCTAAAAAATTTATTACCAATTAGGTTTCTCTTCGGAGATTATTCCATCATCCTGAGTAGCCTGGACAAGTGATCCTTCATCCACCTGAATACAGAAATAAGATAATCCTGTTGGATTATCCGCCCTGATTGATCTTACACACGAAGGAGAGACCCGAACAGCAGTTCCTTCCTTGACAGGAAGTTTAGTTCCATCAAGCAAGAACAGACCTTTTCCTGATGTAAAAATATAAATTTCTTCATTTCTTTTATGGGAATGAGCAAATGGAATATCTGCTCCTGCTGGAAGCCGATTAGCTGAGATCTCAGCACCTGTAAGATCAAGTTTTTCCTTTAGTGTCACACGAGTAATACTATCCATATTACCTAATTCAGTTACGCTGTAAGTTTTCATGTTTTTAATTTTTTTAAATATTCAATTTTGTTCTGCAATAGTAATTCTTCAGTTTATTATGTGCAACCTGGTTCGTTGCGCACTTATATGTTATAAATATTGATTATCAATGCTATATAGATGTTTAATTTATAAATAAATCTTTAATTCTATTGGTACTGTAATATCCATTTTAGGTTATTACTCTCTAATAGAGTATTTTTTATAACTTTGCACCAGCAAAAGGGATAATTATGAGAGCACTTGATTTACACTTTCCAACATGCCCGATAAGAAATGTCCTGGGGCGATTTGCTGATAAATGGTCCTTACTTATTCTGATCAGTCTGCATGCTCAAAGTAAAATGCGTTATACTGAGCTAAAAAACAATATCCCCGACATCTCGCAGAAGATGCTAACATGCACCCTAAGGAAACTGGAGAAGGATCATCTTTTGAAACGCAAAGCCTACGCTGAGATTCCACCTAGGGTTGAATACTCACTTACTGACCTTGGGAAAAGTTTGATGCCTATTGTAGAAAAGATGATTGAGTGGGGCCAGGAACATTTTATTGAGGTTACAAAATAACTTACATATTTAAAAATAAAGTCTGTATACTGTCGCAATAGGATTTTATTCCTTACTGACAAGGAAACAATTTGATTATTTGTTCTTTTTGTAACTCTCAAATTCGATAATAGCTAAAGTGGTTAAGAAATCCCGAATGAGTAGTATTTCATCGTGAGTATATTTTTTTCTCCTGCATTTAAGATCTTAGTGCATTCTTGTTCGTTTACCATAATATTTTCTTGATTTCATAGTGATGTTTAAATTTAAAGATAAATATTCACACATAAATTTGGCTATACTTTCAGGTGGTTTATAAATAATCTCTTGCTCTTCTGATTCTGGATCAGAAGGCCATCCTTTCTGGCTGACTCCTTCCTTCGACCGCTGAAGACTTGCCCGAATGGGTACTGCTAAAATCCGGCAATTTATCGATGAATTTTATATGCATATTCCGGTAGAAAACTTCTGAGCCTTCTGATTCAATCTGAATTTTTCCCTTTATCAATGGTGTTTCTTTGCCCTCATCAAGTTGCCTGGAATTGTGGAGAATCATTGTAACTACCCCATTTACAATATGAACGCTAGTATTGCCAACACAATATAAATCAATCGTATTCCATTCACCGGTAGGTTTTTCCGCATCGGGATTCTTAATGCAATATCGCCCAATTTTACTTGTATTACTGAAGGTCAGCATATCCCCCCCCTCATTGTATATATAAGTACTATCCGGCTGCATTTTTGCTTTTATATCAGAAATCGCACCTGCACAGGCCCAGTAATCTCCGCAATCTCCCTCTTCGATTTGGAATTCATGGGAACGCAGCCAGAATCCACCATCTGCTCCCTGTTGTCCTACCGCTCGGTACATAAGACCGCTGTCTTTTTTCCCTTTCTTATTTGGAGACCATCTAAGTTGCCCCCACTTAAATTGAAATTGTAAATGATAATTCTCAAATTCTCTGAGTGTAGACATTCCACCAAAATGTTCACCGGAAATCCTGATCACCTTTTCGCCTCCCATCTCCACTACATCAAAGACTTTGGTGGGATCAACATTAAACCCTATTGGAATGGTATCCCATCTGTTCAGGATTGTATCGTATTTAGGACCCAGATAGGTATCCCAACCAGTTAAGTCTTTACCATTAAAAATCGATTGCCATTTTCCCTTTTCTGATGCCTGGTTTAGACAACTACCACACAAGAAAAGTAATAATACTGATTTTAATAAATTTTTATAATACATTGTCGTATAAATAATAAATTAGCTTATCCTTCTAAGGATTATGCAAATTTAGGTCTTTCAGTTGACATTATTCCTTTATATTAGCCGATCGTCAGAATTTTTCATGGAGACATGCTCTTAATTCTGTCCTTGTTAAGATTAGGTTGTATCTAAGCCTGAGGTTATCTTGCTTTTGGGACAACTCTAAAGAAGAGATTTCGGAATCTGACCTCCTCCCAAACAACCCGACCTACCGCCTTCTTTTAGTTCTTGATTGACAATACTTGTGGCGACCAAGGCGGTATATTCGATCAGGCATGAACTGACTACCCTGTATGACATTAATCATGCAGTATTCTTGCTAGTGATTGTCCAGATGATGGAAGATACTTGGGAAAGCCAGTTGTCTTGCCTGCTTTTGGCCGGATCAAATTGACCACCTCCATGTAGGAGTTAAATTCTTGCTGTTTTTTTATGTATGTTATCTTCTTAAAGACCGGATTTTGAAGTGGTCAAATAAGCTTATAAGTACAATTTCGAATTTTAACTTCCTTTCAGGTTACAGGAGGTTTGGTATGCAACCAGACCTTAAAAAAGGCTGCATGTAGCAACCTGATTTTATAGGATATCATAAGAGTTTTAGAGGATTACAATAGTTTATAATTTGTTAAACTCTGAATGATGTTTTTAGCATTGTCCATGTTATACTCTGTGCTTTGTTTTTTATCATTCAATATTTTTATGTTGTTTTATTGTATTATTCGGGTGTAAAACAAGGAATCACATCCTCACTGAAATAAGGTTCTTGGAATGCCCAAAACATATATTTAACCTTGAGAAAATCTTTAGCAAAAGCATGGAGTAATAGTACAATGTTTTTTCGATCATTAACTACATTATTATTACCAGTTTCTCCAATATAATTACCATCTTGTATTGCAATTCCAAGGGGAATTGTAAATTCTCCTTCATGCATCATAGCTATCGTATGATTAAGTTGTCCCCTTTGTTTAATCATCAAATCGGGACCTCCCAGGCCAACTCCAATTTCCTGTCCGTAATCATAGATCGACCTCAAATATCCTTTATCCTGCAGGGGAAGCCATTCCCCTGGCATAAAGTTAGCATACTGCATGGTAATTGATTGAGGAAAGGCTTTCTTTAGAGCGAGCATATTGATTTTTATACTTTCAGAATATAGCTCTGGTGAAAAAGTACTATCCATTTTACTTTTAATATCTAATGAACTTTCCTGTAAATTAATCCCTTCCACTTTACCATCAAATTCTTTTCCCAAGGCTTCCAGCAGCAGAGCAAATCGTTTCTGAACCTTCGGGTTCCATCTTTTAGCTACCCAACCCACTGCCTCCCCATTGTCATTAAATTGAGAAATAGAGCCTCCCTCATATTCATCAGTCAATAGATATCCAGGTATTCCCACATATTTGGGACTAAAGGTTGCATCCTGCAACTGAATAAATAATTTCTTTCCATGTGATAGAAGGTAGTTGTAATCTTCCTTGATAATTGAAAAATCATACTTTCCCTTTTCGGGTTCCAGCTGTTCCCAGGAATACATTATCTGAGCACCTTCAAATCTTTGAATATTTAAAAACGGATGGTTATGTATAAGTTCTCTGTCCCGAGCGAAATACACAAAATGTTTAATACTATCTGGTTTTATTGGACAAGTGGCACTTAAATATTTTTTATATGCATCAATGTAACGGTTGGCTGGATTCTCACTTTGCCCAAAAACATTGATTGTCATGAAATATACTAGTAATATTATTGATTGAGACCCTTTATTTCTCATAGTTTGTCTTTTATGTTGCAATCATTTTATGTTGTTCGTCGGCATGGGGCATAACTCCTTTTTGTGTTTCCTAAAGGTAAAACTATTAGACCAGCTTCGGAGTTACAACGCACTTAAAAAGGTTGTATATTAAACCAAAATAGTGGGAGTTGATGACATAAAAGATTCCAAATCATAATTTATTACTATTACATCACACTTATTATTCAAAAATCAACGACCTCGATCGCCTTTAGCCATATTAAACTTGACCACCCAGACCCGGAGTTAAATGTTTGTTGTATATTAGGTATGTTAAGTGAAATCTGACCTCTTTTTGAAATGGTCATATATGGCTGGATCTTATAACCTCAGAGGTTATAATTACAATAACCATTTTTAAAATGTTTTAAGTTCTACGCAGATAGATTATATTGAACAAATCTTTCCATTTAAAATCTTTATAAATTCTCCTAGAACTAACGAGAGCCAGCCTAGCGAGGTCTGCTAATCCTAGTACTTAAAGTACATAGATATAAACAAGTATTTGACTCCAACTTTGGCAGATCTATTTATTTCGGTCACCTGGTTTCAACGTTTTTTTATTTAATAAGTTTAAGCTTAACTTGCGTGGGAATTTCCTTGAAATAGGAAACTAATAACTTTTCGGAAACCGTAACATAAAAAGAACAAAAGGGAATGATAATTATAACTTACTACTGGATCCTTTTTAAAATTAATTTCAATATTCATGCTTTATGTCAATGCTCATATCGTGATCTTCATTTTTATTTTATTACTCATTGATTTATATGCCTTCCAGGCATTCCGATGTGTAACCAAAGGCTGTTCGCATACTGCAATTCGTTGGATAAATACCCTTTATTGGTTTGTTTCATGCTTTTGTTATGTGTTAATCATTCTTACACAATATGCTGACTGGCATAGCTGGAATATATATTTCAGAACATATAGTATCGGCTTTCTTATTATTCTTATTACTTCAAAAATTATTCTGGACCTATTTGTTTTTGTTGATGATGTTGTCCGATTTTTTCGCTGGCTGTTCATGAAGATATCTTCCTGGTTCAAAAAGCGGGAATCCAAAGAAACTGTCCGGAAAGGTAAATACCTAAGTCGGTCTGAATTTATTATCAAGACGGGGTTACTTATTGGCTCAATTCCATTCTTCAGCATGATATATGGAATGGCCTTCAATCCATATAACTACAAGGTAAGAAAGCTGAGACTCATTTTACCCGCCCTTCCAGGTTCATTTGATGGTTTCAGAATAGTTCAGGTTTCCGATATTCACACAGGTAGTTTCTTAAGTACTGAACCGCTTGCCCGGGCTGTCAAAATCATTAACCAGCAAAAACCAGATGTAGTATTTTTTACAGGGGATCTTGTTAATTATAGGCATGAGGAAGCGTTGAACTATATAGACATACTGAAAGAAATAAGAGCTGTACACGGAGTATTTTCCATTTTCGGAAATCATGATTATGGTGATTATACTAAATGGAAAAATAAAGAAGCTAAAGAGAATGACATTAATGAACTAAGAAAAATTCATAGCCGGATGGGATGGAATTTGCTTTGGGATGAACACCATTATATTGAACAAAATGGAGAAAAACTTACTATAATCGGTGTTCAGAATTGCAGCAGCCATGGCTTTTCCAATTATGGCAGTCTGGAAAAGGCAACAGAAAATATCAACTACAGCCCTGTTAACATTTTACTGTCACATGATCCTTCACATTGGGACAAAGAGGTAAATAAAAAGTATCCCAATATTGACCTTACCTTATCGGGGCACACACACGGAATGCAATTTGGAGTGGAAATACCCGGGTTCAAATGGAGCCCGATCCAGTATATATACAAGGAATGGGCTGGGATGTACCAGGAAAGGAATCAGTATTTATATGTAAATAGAGGTTTGGGATTTATAGGCTATCCGGGTAGAGTTGGAATTTTGCCTGAGATTACTGTAATTGAATTAAAAAAGAAAGAAATGTAAGGTGTAATTGCCATTTACAATCACAATAGTTAGCCGGACTTAATTGACCACCCAGTCCCGGAGTTAAATTCTTGTTGTCTTCAATGTATGTTAAGTGCAATCTGACCGGATATTGAAGTGGTCAAATAAGGATGGATTTAATGACCTCTACAGATATCTTCAAAGGTTATAAGTACAATTACCATTTTTACGATGTTTTAAGGTCTCCACGGATAGATCATCTTCAGCCTGTCTTTTATCCCTTTGAAACCTCGACAAACTCTCCAGAAATGACCAGAATCAACCTGGTGACGGATGGTGATATTAGGTCATAAAACATCTATCACATTTTCTGGACACGAAATTATTTTGCTGAGCATCGGTCTGGTAGTTGCTTTTATCACTGTATTGATTGTTGTTAAAGTATTTGTAAGAATAGTACAGAATTATATATTTAAGTACTTTGGGTATTACAGGATAATTATTGGAATACACTTCCTGTTACTAATAAAATAAACTCTTGTCCAGAATTTAAGAAATATCTATATAATCCGGTACCTACCTGGCAATGACAAGTTTTTTGTTCAAATTTATTTTATCATTTCTTATGTTTAATAAGTACAATCCATTTTGAAGATTTGAAACACTAAGTTTGTACAATTCGCCTCCTTCCGTCCTTTTATTGTAAACTATATTGCCTTGTATATCTGATATAGTTATCTGTACATTAAATATTCCCAAATTGGTCAGATCCACAAAAACCATGTCACTTGCCGGAATAGGATAAAGATTTATTGGAATCTTGTTCTCATTTATATCATGGACGGACTGGATGTTCTGGAAAATACTAAAAACCATATTGCCTTGTGTGCCGAGAGAGGCTGTTTGCTCCTGATCTCCAAAGACTCCCTTTATTGTTGTAAATACTGCTTTGTCTTTATACGCTCCGTTCACCAGCCAACTCAGTGTATTGGTTGCATCAGTCCAGTTATAAGTAGTTGTTCGTACACTATCCTTAATATAATTGTATGATTTGCCATCGTCTTCAGTCAGGGTAAAAGTGGCATCACTACCCGGGTAAATATGAATTTCAAGCGGAGCAATGGTATCCTGACCGGTATATTGAATTATTGGGCCAATCGGCAGAATTGTCCCTTCACGAACATAAACGGGTATCTGATTAATCATTTTGGTTGCAAAAAATGTCAAAGGGCCATGATAAATCTGGTTTGTCTGAAAATCATACCAAACACCTTTGGGCAAATAAACACTTCTGGTACCTCCCTGATTCATTATCGGGGCAGCCAATAAACCCTTCCCCAGCAACCACTCATCAGTCATGTTCGCAACATTAGGATCATTCTGAAATTCCATTATAAGGGGTCTCATTATCGGCGCCCCAGTATTATAGGCTTCATGTCCCAAACTATAAATATAAGGTATTAATTGGTAGCGAAGATTTAGTGCCTTACGTATTGCTGCCTCAGCATCATTACCCCATAACCAGGGGAACCGTGGTAAGGAACTGATAAATGAATGGGCGCGCATCACAGGGAAGAACACAGCAGCCTGAAACCATCTTACTAAGTTTTCCGTACTTGGAGTTCCCTGAAAACCTCCGATATCGCAGGTTCCGTAATACATGCCCGACAAGCTCCAGTTCAGAAGATCAGCAGGTGTTGAAAGTAATGCATCCCACGTAGATTCTATATCACCATTCCAGGTACAATACCCCATCCGTTGGTTGCCCGGAGAGAATGCCCGGTTTAGAGTAAAATGCCTGTCATTTGGCAGAACGGAATCCCTCAGATCTGATTCTGCCTTGTTCCACCAGTAATAACACGAATAATAAGATTCACCCTCATCATCCCACAATGCATCAACACCTGCATCTAATAAAGGTTTGGTTTGGGCGCCATACCACTGACGCAAGCCCTCAATCCTGAAGTTCAGGTCACGGTCCCCAATCCCTGCGTTTTCCAGCCACCCGTTACTACGGGCGAAATCAAGATTTGCGGTATTACCTAACCTTGGTTTTCGAATACCAACGAATCTGACACCCTTGCTCTTGTAAGTGGTAATCTGCAAAGCGGGATCAGGGAAAAGATTTTGATTGAATCCAAAGTCGGAAAAGGCAGCTGTCCCATTAATTCCGATACTGTAGTCGGGTGTAACAGTGTACCATTCGAAATCGTAAATAAAAGCATCCACAGGGAGTTTGAGGATACGGAACGAGTCTAGTGCATTCTCTATATAATTCCGGTTTTCCCAGCCCCAACGACTTTGAAGATATCCGAAGGCCCATTTTGGTGGTACTTTCGGTTTGCCTGTAAGCTTGATCAGACCTTTCATGGCATCGTAAAGAGTTTTTGCCGGCCAAACATATAAATCGGATGAGGTTCCCTGGAAGCTCCAAACTGCAACTGAAGAATCAACACTATACCATTGTGCCGGGTTATCATCATCCTGGGAGACGCCTAAAGCACTGTAACCTAAAGTATTCCATAAATATGGCACATCTACAACACCATTATCCATTGAAGAACTGGAATTGCTTTTGATCAGATTTTTAGTTGTCTTATTTCCTGAACCGTAGAAAGTCCCGCTGCTTTTCGGTCCGTCATTAAAACTCTGTACGGCACTCGATATATTAAATGTTCCGGCCGGTATCAGTACCTTTCCACTCTCATCGTACAAAGACCATTTTTTTGTTTCGGAATTAATCATAAGCCTCCCAAAAGATGTCTGAATTCCATATGAAGGGACATCCGTTACAATCGTGAAGTCTGAATATGTTGTGTCACTGTTATCAATAAAGATACTTGGAATGGCTGCCGGAACTCCTGAGAAACAGATACTTATACGGAAAACTGCTGCCTTTGCAACCGCAAGTTCCACCTGCTGACCTCCTGCATTCACCATGATACCCCTTTTTGTGGTAGTATATTGTCCCATTATGTTTTTCAATGCTATTGGTTGCAACAGCATTACAAAACATAAAATCATTAGTATTTTTTTGTTTTTCAATCTGGTAGTTATTAATATTCCTCGAATTTTACATAATTCAGAACTGTGAGGTTATTTTTCAAAGGTACACCGTTAACTACTCTCTATTCTTAGACCACGGGTTTTCAAAGATAAGTTTTTCTTTCTGATTGGAAAAGTCAGTGACCCTGCCAATGGTTGGCCGGAATAGATTGACCGCCAAAATCCGGAGTTAAATGTTTGTTATTTAGTTATGTATGTTAAGTGAAATCTGACCAGCTAGATATGGTCAAAAAGGTCAGTTTTTGCAATATAATGGCTGAATACGCTTTTTTCTTTTAGGAATAAGATATTATATGTCATTCTTATTTCTTA
>PLLX01000220.1 GCA_003141415.1 Bacteroidales bacterium | reverse complement strand
AATAATTTCCTGAAAAGAAACCGTATAATTGCAGGACTTGCAGATGCTACTCTTGTTGTCGAATCGGGAATTAAAGGAGGTGCACTCATAACGGCAGACATTGCCAATTCGTATAACCGTGATGTTTTTGCAGTACCGGGAAGGCCTGATGACCAATGGTCAGCTGGTTGCAACAGTCTGATAAGGAATAACAAAGCATCTCTTACAGAATGTTCTGACGATGTGGAATACTTTCTTAACTGGAAACCNNGATACAATTTGCCGGTCGCTTGAAATTCCGGTTTATAAATTGTCATCTCTCCTTCTCCAGATGGAGTTCAAAGGATTATTAAAGTGTTCTCCCGGTAATCTGTACCGTACATTATAAGTTTCTCGTTTATCGTTTTGCGCTTCTCATTTCGTTTTAAAAAACAAAGAGATGAATATCAAGAGGTTCGACAGGCGAAGTTCATCTCAATTATATCGTGCTTTTGATTGTAAATATATTAAAGATGAAAAGCTTAATGAAATGCCTGAATGTACTGACAGTCTGAGCAGAAAGACATATAATTTAATGCAACACTTTAAAAGTTCGGATATTAAAGGATTGAAATATTCTTAACGCTCAACGCGAAACGATAAACATGAAACCGAAACATATTACCGCAAATGTCAGAGGATATATGCCATTGTTTTTGTATTTTTATCCTTCCAATTAATCTTTAATTAAAACTTTTTATTATGGATCCAAGAGTACAACAATTTATGGCCATGATCAAAGCCAGAAATCCTGGTGAGAACGAGTTCCACCAGGCTGTTCAGGAGGTTGCAGAATCCCTGATTCCTTTTATTGAAGAAAATCCCAAGTATAAGCATGCAAAAATCCTTGAAAGAATTGCAGAACCTGAAAGGACAATAATATTCAGAGTTCCATGGTTAGATGACAAAGGTGAAGTTCAGATCAACAGGGGATTCAGGATTGAGATGAACAGTGCTATAGGCCCATACAAAGGAGGATTGAGACTTCATCCGACAGTAAACCTGGGAATCCTTAAATTCCTTGCATTTGAACAGGTTTTCAAAAACAGCCTTACTACACTGCCAATGGGTGGGGGAAAAGGTGGTTCAGATTTTGATCCAAAGGGCAAATCGGATAATGAAGTAATGAGATTCTGTCAGAGTTTCATGTCGGAACTTTTCCGTCATATCGGTGCCGACACCGATGTTCCTGCAGGTGATATCGGAGTGGGGGGGCGTGAAATCGGCTTTCTCTTCGGGCAGTATAAGAGGCTGAAGAATGAATTTACCGGTGTTCTTACAGGCAAAGGAATTGAATGGGGTGGTTCTCTCATCCGTCCTGAAGCTACAGGATATGGAGCTACATATTTCGCACAGGAGATGCTCTCAACTCGTGGGGACAACTTAAAAGGGAAAGTTGTATCTATTTCAGGATCAGGGAATGTGGCCCAGTTTGCGACTGAGAAAGTTGTAGAACTCGGAGGAAAAGTAGTTACTTCTTCTGATTCAAACGGCTTTATTTACGATCCCAAAGGAATAGATTTTGACAAGCTTCAGTTCATTATGGAGCTTAAGAATGTCAGAAGGGGAAGGATAAAAGAATTTGCTGATAAATATGGAGTTGAATATTTTGAAGGCAAAAGGCCATGGATTATAAAATGTGATATTGCTATGCCTTGTGCAACTCAGAATGAGATAAATGAAGAAGAGGCTAAATTACTGGTTAAAAACGGTTGCAATTGTGTATCAGAAGGTTCTAACATGCCGGCCACTCCGGAAGCCGTAGAGGTATTCCTAAAAGCACAGATTCTCTATGGCCCGGGTAAAGCAGCCAATGCAGGCGGTGTTGCCACATCGGGACTTGAAATGACCCAAAACTCTATGAGGTTGCCATGGTCGCGTGAAGAGGTTGATGAGAAACTCCATACAATTATGAAAAACATTCATAAAACATGTGTGAAATACGGAACAAAAGAGAACGGATTCATAAACTATGTTGACGGAGCCAATATAGGAGGATTCGTTAAAGTTGCTAATGCCATGATTGCTCAGGGAGTTGTTTAATGCAGTTTATTGATACTCATACACATCTGTATCTTCCGGAATTCGATGCCGACAGGGATGAAGTGATAAAGAGAGCTGTTGGTAATGGTATTTCAAAAATGCTGTTGCCAAACATTGATATACAGTCTGTTGACCTGATGCTTGCTACAGTTGACAGATATCGTGGTATATGTTATCCAATGACAGGCCTTCATCCCACATCGGTCAAAGATGATTATATTTCTCAGCTTGAAATGCTTGAAAAACTGGTCACAAAACACAATTTTGTTGCGATCGGGGAAATAGGCATAGATCTGTACTGGGATAAAACTTATCTGAAAGAACAACTGTTTTCTTTCAGAAGACAAATTGCATTTGCGTCAGATAAAGGGTTACCGATTGTGATACATTCAAGGGAAGCATTTCCTGAAGTTTTTTCAGTATTGGAGGAATTCAAAGGAATAGAACTGAAAGGCGTTTTTCATGCCTTTTCCGGAAGCATCGAAGATGCAAAGAAAGCTATAGAAATGGAGTTTAAGCTCGGGATTGGCGGCATTGTGACTTTTAAGAATTCGGGACTGGCTAAAGTTGTAAAAGAGATTGGTCCTGAAAACCTTATTCTTGAAACGGATTCTCCATACCTGGCTCCTGTACCATATAGGGGAAAAAGGAATGAGAGTTCATATATTTGCATTATAAATAAAAAACTGGCTGATATTTTTGAAATAAAAGAAGAAGAAATGGCGTCTATTACTTATTCAAATTCAGTCAGCCTTTTTAATTTGTAACCTAAAAATGGAAAATAAAGAGCATATCTCCATACTCATCATTTATACAGGAGGAACCATCGGTATGGTTCACGATCCACATACCGGATCACTTGTACCAATTGACTTCCGGCATCTCTCAGATCATGTTCCCGAGCTTCAGAAATTTGGTTATGAACTACACTCTATATCATTTGATCCGGTTAATGATTCATCAAATATCGATCCTTCGGTATGGGTTAAGATAGCCGATATAATTGAAAAAGGCTATGACGACTTTGACGGATTTGTAATACTGCACGGTACTGACACTATGGCATATACTGCATCTGCACTTAGTTTTATGCTTGAAAATCTTGGAAAACCGGTTATTCTTACCGGTTCACAATTGCCAATAGGCCTTCTGCGTACTGATGGAAGGGAAAACCTTATAACAGCAATTGAGATAGCTGCTGCTATGGAAAACGATTTGCCGGCTGTTCCGGAAGTCTGTATTTTTTTCGATAACAAGCTTACCCGTGGTAACCGCACAACCAAGATGAGCGCCGAGCATTTCGATGCATTCAATTCTCCGAACTATCACCCCCTTGCTGAAGTCGGATTACATTTAAAATATTATAATAATCTTATCAGCTACCCGTCAGAAGGGCAGAAACTAATTGTTCATAAAAGATTTGATACCAATGTTGCCATTCTTAAACTGTTCCCGGGGATAAATCGAAAACTTCTGAATGCTGTTACTAAAATTGAAGGGTTACGGGGACTGATTATTGAGACATTCGGATCGGGTAATGCACCTACTTATCAGTGGTTTTTGGATGATCTGAAACAATATATTAATAATGGAGGAATAATACTTAATGTTACCCAGTGTCATGGAGGTAGTGTTGAGATGGGATTATATGAGACAAGCCGGCTGATGCTTGAAGCAGGAGTAGTAAGCGGGAAAGACATTACATCGGAGGCATCTGTCACCAAACTGATGCATCTTCTGGGAAGATTTTCATCAAAGGAACAGGTAGTACAATCTTTGAATACTTCATTGGCAGGAGAAATCTCATGACTGGTCGTTTTGTAAAAATATTTTTGTATTTTGTGCCGCAATTTTTTAACCCCATTGCATAAGTAAGGAGAGATGCAGGAGTGGTTTAACTGGCACGCCTGGAAAGCGTGTGTACCTCAAAAGGGTACCGGGGGTTCGAATCCCCCTCTCTCCGCAAAGTTGAAAGCAAATAAAGGCAACGTCCTGTAAAATGATTGATTTACAGGACGTTTTTATTTTACCACCGTGCAAGCTACTGCAGAAAAAAGCATCTCCCTGGTGTCTTATTCGGTGGAAATGAATTTTTGAATGCAAACTCCACCTAATAATCATAATGCATTGATTTGCATTAATATGCAGTTGTGATATTATTATCAACAGAATACATTTGAATCGAGTTTTTAACTTAATCTGGTGGTGATGAAAACAGAAAAATCAACTTTCAGAATTTTATTCTATTTGAAAAGAACTAAAACCCTGAATAATGGCAAGTTAACCATTTACATGAGAATCACTATCAATGGTGAAAGAGCTGAGATTTCAACACATCAAAGCGTTGAATCACACCTCTGGAATCAGGGAAAAGCGGTTGTTAAAGGTTTTTCCAACTCAGCAAAACAAGTTAATGATAATCTTGAGCATCTTAAACTAAAGGTCTTCCAATATAAAAAGGAACTTGAGAATAGTGATCAGGAAATATCTGCAAGGACTCTGGGTGATTTGTTACAGGGTAAAAGTTCCCGACGAAAGGGACTTATAGAATTGTTTCTGGAACATAATAAAGGCTGCAGAGAGCTCGTCGGAAAAGATATAGCCCCAGCTACTCTAACCAGGTATGAAACAACTCTGATGCATGTAAAGAACTTTATTCAAACAAAATACCGACTAGAGGATATGCAATTACAGAGTATTAATCATGAGTTTATTACAAATTTTGAACACTATTTAAAGACTGTTCGTAACTGTGGACACAATACCACAGTTAAATACATCCGTAACTTAAGGAAGATCATTCGTATGGCTCTTTCAAATGATTGGATCAAATTAGATCCATTCAGAAATATTTCTTATCATCTAAAAGAAGTTAATAGAGATTATCTAACAGATTCAGAATTGAAGTTACTTATCAATAAAGAGTTTTCTATCGAAAGGTTAAGTCGGATAAAAGATATATTTCTCTTCTGTTGTTTTACTGGGCTGGCTTTCTCTGATGTAAAGAACTTAACCAAAGAAAATATAACAATTGGAATAAATAACCAGAAATGGCTACGAACAAAAATAAGAAAGACAGGGAATCCAAGTGAAATACCCTTATTGCAAGTACCTATTACTATTATAAAAAAATATGAGAACGATCCGATATGCATAATATCCCAAAAACTTCTTCCAGTTGGTAGCAATCAAAGAATGAATTCCTACCTCAAGGAAATTGCTGATTTATGCAAAATCAATAAAAATCTTTCAACACATACTGCTCGACATACATTTGCTACAACGGTAACTCTAACCCATGGAGTCTCAATGGAAGCCGTTTCAAAAATGCTAGGCCATTCGAATCTTTCTACTACTAAACAGTATGCGAGAATATTGGATACTCTGATAATAGATGAAATGAAAAAGATTCAGATGCTTTACCAAGTTCCACAATTCATAAAGTAAAAAAAAAATTAATATATCATATGTCTGACTGATAATTAGATAAATGGGTCATCAAAATGTTGGGGTGGTATGAATCGAACCTGTGACCCTCTGGCCTGCTTTTAGACACATTTATACTCTCTAATTCTAACGCTCATGCTCAAACGACTTTAATGAAAATGATCATTTAAATATCTAT
>PLLX01000028.1 GCA_003141415.1 Bacteroidales bacterium | reverse complement strand
CAATAACAGCACTTTGCATAAAGGGATCCTTTTCCCACCAACGCCTGGTAGCAGAACCTGCAATTTTGAAAAACGCTTTTATTGTTTTTCTCATCAGATGACATTTTTAGAAGCAGCAATTACATTTAATGCTTTTGGTATAATTTCAACTCTTACCGGGAGCATACCTAATACTTCGCCATCAACCTGAATCTGCATATTATAATGAGAGTAAATATCTGCTTCTTTTGTTTGATAATATTCCTTTTTTAAAAATTTGTTTAATCTACCAGTTGTAAGTGAGAAGATTAACATAATTATATCCCATGGATTTTTTCTATTTATTATCACCAGATCCAGCAGGCCGTCTCTTATGTTTGCTTTATCAGCTATTTCATATTCCCCTCCATAATATTTAATGTTTGCCATGATTACAAAATATCCTGCCGATTCTACCTTATGTTTGACATAAATCTTATGCCATTTATATCTGAAAAGAAGTTTAATCAGCCTAAACGGATATGCAAATTTCCCCCATCTTTTTTTAAATTCCGGAGTTGTGTCTTTTATAACCTGAGCAAAAGGACCCACATCTAACATCATTGAAAAATATCTAGACTCCTTACTTGTTTTTGCATAACCTAAATCCATTTTTATCTTTTTGCCTTTTGTAATTAATTCTGCTGCCTTTTTTGGATCATTGGGTACACCTAGTTCACAAGCTAAAACATTCGTACTGCCAAAAGGAATTATTATCAGGGTGGCTTTTGATTCAGCCATCCCATTAATTACTTCATTTATTGTTCCATCTCCACCTGCCGCAATAATTAAATCGTACTTATCCTTTGCAGCTTCTGCTAGTTTTGTCGCATGTTTTGGATATTTTGTGAATTCTATATCTAATTTTATCTTCGCTTCATCACACTTGTTTTTTACTTCTTCGATAATGTCATCTTCTGTTATTTTAGGCTTGAATAATCCCGATAACCTCCTTTCTAATTTTTTTAAAGTCCATCTTAGTATAGGAGGCAGCTCCCTTTTCATCTTGCCGGAAGAAGGATTTATTATAAGAATGGCTTTCATCTTTTAATAAAATGCTTTCATGGTTCAGGAAATATGTTGAAGTTTTTTATACTTGTGGTCAAGTCGTTATGTTTTGCAGAATGGCAAGCACTATATTTCTTTAAATTATGAAAAAATTATTATTATGTATCTTGGTTGGAGTTCCGACCTTTTCAGTTGTTGCTATTTCTTCTTTGCCTTTGAGTACGCTATAGCTACAGCTTGTTTCTGGGCCTGTTTCATCGACTTTGGGTGACTTGTTCCGATTGTTCCATCCTCCTTGTAACTGTGAAGTAACTCCTCTATGTTTGAGTTGATCACTTTCTTTGATTTTCCCTTTTTTAATGGCATCTTCTTACAATTTTAATGATTAATATTTGGCACCCCCATGTTTAAACCAGCATTAATAACCTACTAAAATTAACCTGCACCCTTATAAATTCCAACTATATAAAGATAATTCCTTTTGTGCGGGGAATTTTTACACAATCCCTTATCAGATTTATATAATTCACACATATTATGATTTATGGTGACCGTTATTCCGATGTTGCCGGAAGAAGAAGGTTTTGAATAGGTTATTTTATAAAATATTGAGCACAAAGGACGCAACGTTTCGGAGTATGTATGAATAATATAATATATTTCCCATATTATGTAACACTTATTATTTTATAAGTATTTAAATTGCATATAAGTTACTCACTATCTTGATGATGATATGTCCGGCTATGCATGCCTGGTTATATTGTAAAGCAAGTAGGGGAATAAAGGAAAAGGAAAGGGAGGATCTGATCATTATACAAATTCCCAACTATACGTAGTTTATGATTTTGTTACAGTATTTTCAATCTTTAAAGTAATTATCAATGTATGCTAAGAAAGCAATGAAAGCTAAGATTTCTGTAAAAAACTTTCCTATCGTTTGCGTGGGAGGTTCGGCCGGGGGACTCGACGCCTATACCCGGTTACTTCAAAATCTGCCCGAAGATATGGGAGTTGCTATCGTCATCGTAAATCACTTGAGAACTATAGCCACCCTTCTCCATGAAATTCTCCCCCGATATACTAAGATGCCAGTCGAACTTATCACGGAAAAACTCGATATCGAACCCAACCATGTATTTATAATCCCGGAAAAGAGGGACTTGCACGTTCTTGATAAAGAATTCCGCCTGAAGCCGATTTCAAAACCCAGGGGATGGCCCGATGTGATTACGGTTTTTATGCGTAATGATGTAAAAAGTTTAAAAGTTTTGTAACATTTTTATGGTCAAATTACGCACCTTTACTTCTTATTGTGCGAATAGTAATATTACAAACCCAATCTAAGCAGATTTTACACTTAAGAGGTTGAGTTGAAAAAGTATTATTACAAAAAGTTAAAAATATGTGGTGGCAGTATCTATTGGTTTTTATCGGCGCCTTATTGTTTGATGTAGTACCGTTTCCCTTTCCTCCCGCTTTTACCATCATGGTTTTTTTACAGATCATGTTCGGATTGAACATTTGGGTAGTTATTATAGTTGGAGTTGCGGGTTCCATTTTGGGAAGGTATATCCTTACTTTATATATTCCGCTACTGGCTGGAAGAATTTTTAAACGATCAAAGAATGAAGACGTTCAGTTTCTTGGCAAAAAAATGAAAGAGAAGGGATGGAGAAGCCAGATAGTAATAATTGCTTATTCTTTATTGCCCCTTCCCACGACACCACTATTCCTGGCTGCGGGTATGGCTAAAATAAAAGCTTTGTATATTATTCCAGCGTTTTTCATAGGTAAATTTACAAGTGATACAATTGCTGTGCATTTAGGCAAATATGCCGCAGAACATGTCAAAAACATAATAGAAGAAGCATTATCCTGGAAGTCAATAACAAGTCTGGTAGTGGGGTTACTTCTTCTCGGGGCTCTTTTATTTGTTGACTGGCGTTCGCTAATCCAAAAGAGAAAATTTCAGTTGAAATTTAAGATATGGAAGTGAGGGAAGGACGTTAATGACTAAAAGATACCATGCAATACTTTCCTTTTAACAGACAGTAGATACTAACTGCTTTGTGTTGCTGACATTGACTTTCTCATCAAAGTATCACCTTCTTTTTAAGGTCTTTGATGGTCAGAGATTATAGACTACTGCGGCGGTATATTCTTTTCCCAACGAGACAGGGTAGAAACGCCATGAGAAATCAGCCAATACCGCTGGAAAAACCAGTGTCCATGTCCATCTTTGGCCGTTATAAATTGACCACCAGAACCCGGAGCTAAATAATTATTGTTTCGTTTTGTATGTTAAGTGTAATCTGACCAGATTTTGAAGTGGTCAAATAAGGAAGGATTTTGTACTTAGTATCAGGCTACAGGAGGTTTGAATTTGCATCTATCGCATATAATGAAAAGTCCTACTTTGTAGACAAGAGGTTTGAAATATCTAACCAATGTTTAATAAAAGACACGGTTATTATTATTAAGCTGGAGAAGGTTTTATCCCCTAAAGAGTAATCCTGCTGGCGATTGATCAGTCACAAGTGAAAATGCGATCTGTAAAAGGCTGGAATCCTCCGTCTAATACCAGTTAATATTGCATATAGATGTTAAAACCTGTAATTTTGCATTCTGATTATCACAGATTTTATTTTGAAAATATCCTTTCCAGGCACTAATCGAAAAATCAGTAAATATGAATTCCAGACAGACGGAATCAAATACAGAATGGATTAAGATCGTTTCAAGATACAACTCGCCTGATCCGCGGCGAAGCTGGTGGCAAATCATCAATTCCGTGGGACCCTATATTATCCTTTGGATTGCGATGATTTATACTATACGGATTTCTTACCTGTTGACATTGCTTTTATCGGTCTTTGCCGCAGGTTTTATGGTAAGGATATTCATTATTTTTCATGACTGCGGACATGGTTCTTTCTTCAAATCAAAGCGGTTATGCAAAGCCGTTGGCATAATTACCGGATTGATTGTTTTCACACCATATCATAAATGGCATTATGAACATAAAATACATCATCAGACTGTCGGAAATCTCGAAAAAAGAGGAATTGGCGATGTTTTGACCCTGACTGTAAATGAGTACCAGAATCTCTCTCCGTTCAGGCGACTTTATTACCGTATTTACAGAAACCCTGTGGTCCTTTTCGTTATTGCACCCATATTGGTATTTACTGTTGGGCAGAGGTTTACAAAAAAATATATGTCAGCAAAAGAGAAGATGTATGTTCATTTATCAACGCTTTCACTTGTTGCAGCTATCACTGTGATTATACTGCTGGTCGGATGGAAAACATTTCTGCTTATACAGATTCCGATACTTTTCATTGCGACCGGACATGGTGTGTGGTTGTTTTATGTCCAGCATCAGTTCAGACATGTTGTATGGACCAACTCCAATAACTGGGATTATAAAACAGTTGCCCTGAAGGGTAGTTCATTATTCAAGCTTCCGTGGATACTCAACTGGTTTACAGGGAATATCGGATATCATCATATCCACCATCTCAGTACACTTATCCCTAATTACAATCTTAAAAAATGTCATGATGAAAACAGTATGTTCTGGGATATAAAACCTGTCACTTTTTTTTCAGCTTTCGAATCACTTCTTCTTAGGTTATGGGATGAAAAACGACAGATGCTGATAAAGTTCAGTGAAGTTTGAGATAAGAAGGGAACGGTGAAATAGTGGTTAAGTTGGCCGGAATAAATTGACCACCCAATTATATATTGGTCAGTGGCAGATCCCACCATTCTTACTCTAATTAATGCGTGTAATGAAAAATTGGCAGGCAGGCAAATTTGATACAATTTACTATAACCCACCCACGCGTCATTTCATTTGAGCCATACAATGCAGTTTAACATTTTCCCCAATACAATTAAATTACATCTTGTATATTAATGCATTAATATTCATTCCTGCTCCAACGGATGCGAAAACAAGGGTGTCACCATTGTTTATTTTGTGCGGTTTTAGCTGATCTTTTAATATAAGATCCAATAAAGTCGGTATGGTTGCCACAGATGAGTTGCCCAACCATGAAATTGTCATTGGCATTATGTCTTTTGGCACATCAACTATATCATAAAGACCAAAAAGTCTTTTTAATATTGCATCATCCATTTTCCCATTGGCTTGATGGATTAAAACTTTTTTTATTTCACTAAGGTGAATATTACTTTTCTCAAGACATTCTTTTATCGTTTGAGGTACTTTTTCAATAGCATATTGATAAAGCTTCCGGCCATGCATTTTTAAAAAAATATCATCCTGATTTTCATTGTCAGACATGTATGATTTACCCATATATAACATTTTGGAATTTAATAGGGTATCCGATCGAGTTTTATGTGCAAGTATCCCAATAGGATATTCACTCTGTTTAGCTTCGAAAATAGTAGCTCCGGCACCATCGGCATATAACATACTGTCCCTGTCATGTGGATCGGAAACCCTGGAAAGTATGTCAGCCCCGATAACTAATACCTTTCTGGCATCCCCTGATTTTATTAAATAATCAGCCTGAATAGTAGCTTGTAACCAACCCGGACAGCCAAAAAGTAAATCATAAGCTACCGTATTGGGGTTTTTTATTTCTAATTTATGTTTTACTCTGGCGGCTAAACAAGGTACAACATCTATTCGCTTATTGCTATTCTTTACATCGCCAAAATTATGCGCAACAATTATGTAATCTAATTCTTCTTTATCAATGTCAGCAGATTTAATAGCATCAATAGCAGCGTAATAGGCAATATCAGAGGTTAACAAATTGTCCATGACATATCTTCTTTCTGCAATAGTCGTAATTTCAAAAAACTTATCTATTATTTCCTCTTTCCCTTTATCGAGCTTTTTTCCTTCTGCATCATAAAATTCATTTATAAGAAAATCCTCATTTCTGATAAGTTTTGTCGGCATGTAATTTCCCGTTCCTGTAATGACAGTATAGATAGTCCTATTCATATTTATGGTTTAATGTTGTTTGTTTTACTGCTAACATGGCAAATGATTTAGCAAAGTTAACTGTTTGTGTGCGAAAATTAGTTCTCTTTCTTTAAACAAATATGTCCAAATTATAGGGATAAAGACAAGACCCAATATAAATGACTATGAATAAGAATGAGGCATTTGATGTGCTCTATGTAATTGATTTACAGTTTTAACATATTGTTCAGGGAAATGTGTGAATTATGTAATCATTTTCTAAAGTTGTGTAATACTTTTCAGTATAAAGATGCCCACCTTTATAAATAATTAATAGATAATTTTTTTTTAATAATTTCCCCTTTTTGTATTATAGCTGGATCTCTTTAAGGTTATCCAGCATAATTTTGATAAAACTCTGAATGGAAATATTTTGACATTTTTCATATACTTCAAATTTATATCACTT
>PLLX01000183.1 GCA_003141415.1 Bacteroidales bacterium | reverse complement strand
ATTCCTCTTAATGTTTTTGAACCACCCAGGCCTTCAGAGGTTGCTCCTGTAAGTCGGGACGTAATTACCTCTGACTGATAAAAAAATGGAGTATGTCCTGATATTGTAGCCTGGTATCCTAACCTGTAAACAAGGGATAAATCTTTTTCTATTAATGTAAAATACTGACGGTGAATAATATATAACTTTGAAAATCCCCAGTTGTTTCCCATGAATTTTGGCGCTGCTTCAATTCCAATCTCTGTCCAGAGACCTTTCATCGGGTTAGGCTTGTTGTCACGACTGTCCCATGTAATTCCTGCTTTAACAGTATTTATCCACCCCCCCTTGGCCTCATCAGCAGGAATTATACCGAGAGCCTGATATCGTTCAAAAAGACCAGGCATTGAGTCAACAGAAGGCAGTAAAACTTTTTTCCCTTTGTTAAGTTTATCAATATTTACAGAGCTTGTAGTAAAATCCTGAAAAGCGAAACCTGCGTTCCATTTTAAATGGTCTCCCGAAAGTTTTCCCTGAAAATCATTCTTAAATCTGAACTGGTTCTTCTGAAAACGATAAAACATTCTGGTTCTGTAAGGGGGAGAAGATAATTTATCATCCATCCAGTCTTTATTATATACTGATTCGTATCCGTTGAATCCATAAAAAGTAGCTGCCTGGTCAGGAAGATAGCTAAGGTCACTTATCCATTCTACTCCGGGGATAAGATGATTAGATTCGAACATAAACCTGTAAATGCCACTTCCTTTAGTATATCGTGAAATTTCAGTGTATGTATGATCGAAAAAATCAGGATACTTGCTGCCATCACCATAGTTGAAAAACTCTGCGAGAGCTCCATACTGAAACCCGAGATCAGAATCAAAGGTAATTGCAGGTAAAGCACCGCCGAACTTCCATCCGGTCTTTACCGTTTTCTCCTGTGCCGATACCGAAAGTATCATCAGTGACAGAAGAAAAACTAAAAAGATTTTTTTCATAGGTTATAGGTTTGGTTCGTATCGCTAAAGATAAAGAAAAATGGAAATAACGGTCATTTTTTTTAATATTTGCTACCTTAGGACAATATTTATACGACTAAATGCTTACTGGTTTACTGATTAAAAATATAAAGTGTCTTGTTCAGACAGAAGATTTACCAAGATTAAAAGTTTGTGGAGCTGAGATGTCTGAAATTTCCTCAATAAATGATGCTTATCTCTATATCAGAGATGGTCTGATCACTGAGTTTGGCAAGATGATGGACCTTAAAAGCAGCAAAACATTTATTCATAATCAGAAAGCTGAAACTGTTGATGCAACCGGCAGATTTGTTTTTCCTTCATTCTGTGATTCTCATACTCATCTTGTTTATTCAGGGAGCCGCGAAATAGAATATACCGACAAAATCCGCGGATTATCATATGCAGAGATAGCAAGACGGGGAGGTGGAATACTCAGCTCAGCAAGGAGGCTTCATGAAACATCAGAAGATGAGCTGTTTATTCAATCTCTTGGCAGGATAAATGAAATAATTTCATTAGGCACAGGTGCAGTCGAAATAAAAAGTGGTTATGGTCTGAACCTGGCTGATGAATTGAAGATGCTGAGGGTAATCAGAAGAATAAAAGAAACCAGTCCGATAGAAATAAAAGCTACTTTTCTGGGTGCACATGCATTTCCTGAAGAGTATAAAAACAGAAGGGAAAAGTATGTTGATCTGATTATAAACGAAATGATACCTATAGTCGCTTCCCTGGATCTCGCTGATTTTATAGATGTTTTCTGCGATAGGGACTTCTTTACGGTTGAGGATACAGAAAGGATTTTAATGACAGGTATAAAATATGGACTGATTGCTAAACTCCATGCAAATGAGCTGGATTATTCAGGAGGTATTCAGACTGGCGTAAAATACAATGCCCTCTCCGTTGATCATTTGGAATTTTCAGGTGATGACGAAATAAATTCACTTAAAGGATCGGAAACGATGCCCACACTACTACCCGGATCAGCCTTTTTCCTGGGTATGTCAGATCCTCCGGTCAGGAAGATGATTGATGCCGGTTTACCGATAGCTCTTGCATCGGATTATAACCCTGGTTCGTCACCATCTGGTAATATGAACTTTATAATGTCCCTGGGTTGTATTAAATTAAGAATGCTTCCTGAAGAGGTGATAAATGCAATAACAATCAATTCGGCTTATGCAATGGGTATTTCCGAAACACATGGATCAATTGCAATAGGTAAGGTAGCTAATGTATTTATTACCAAAGAAATACCATCATATGAATTTATGCCGTATGCTTTTGGAAGTAACCTGATTGAGACAGTAATATTAAAAGGAAAGATTATAAGCAGAATAATTTAACCACAAAGGAACTCAAAGGTTTACACAAAACAGCACAAAGGGAAATCAATTAAACCTTAGTGTGCCTTAGTTATACACTTTGTGAGCCTTTGTAGTAAAAAAACAGGTTCTTTATTTTGTTCCACAGAGGTAATTCAAGTAATTATAATTATATGGAGAAGAAGATAATCGAATGTGTACCGAATTTCAGTGAGGGTCGGGATATGGGAATAATAAAGCAGATAACTGATGTTATTGAAGCGGTGGAGGGAGTGAAATTGCTTGATGTGGACCCTGGCCAAGACACAAACAGAACAGTAGTAACTTTTGTAGGAAACCCCGAAGCGGTTTCAGAAGCAGCATTCAGGTCCGTTGAAAAGGCTTCAGAGGTTATTGATATGTCAAAACATCATGGAGCGCATCCACGAATGGGCGCTACAGATGTTTGCCCATTTGTACCTGTTTCGGGAATAACAATGGAAGAGGCTGTTTCGATTGCTCACAGAGTTGCTGAAAGGATTGGAAATGAATTGAGTATACCTGTTTACTGCTATGAGAATGCAGCCAGAAGCCTGGAGAGAAGAAACCTTGCAAACTGCAGATCAGGCGAATATGAGGGACTAAGGGAAAAGCTTTCTGATCCGGAATGGAAGCCCGATTTTGGTCCTTCTGAATTCAATGAACGATCGGGCGCTACTGCCGTTGGTGCACGAGACTTTCTTGTTGCTTTTAATGTGAATCTTAACACTACATCCACCAGACGGGCAAATGAAATAGCTTACGATGTGAGAGAAAAGGGACGGCCTGAAAGAGAAGGCAATAGCGTTACCGGGAAGATTATGAAGGATGAAAATGGTGAAAAAGTCATGATACCCGGTTCATTGAAATCTGTAAAAGCAATCGGCTGGTATATTGAAGAATACGGAATAGCCCAGATTTCTATGAATCTTACAAATATCTCAGTGACACCTGTTCATATTGCATTCGATGAAGTATGCAGTAAAGCAGATGCCAGGGGTGTAAGAGTTACAGGATCTGAACTTGTAGGTTTGATTCCTCTGAAATCTTTACTCGATGCAGGACGTCACTATCTTGCTAAGCAGAAACGGTCCGCCGGAGTATCCGATGATGAGTTGATTAAGATAGCTATAAGATCAATGGGACTAAATGATATCCATCACTTTAAACCTGAAGAAAAAGTAATTGAATATGTTATGGCTGATAAAAGTGAACATAAACTGACAAACATGAATCTGAAAGAATTCATGGATGAGACTGCTTCCGAGTCACCTGCTCCCGGGGGAGGTTCTGTTTCGGCCTATATGGGAGCACTTGGGGTCGCACTTGGTACAATGGTTGCTAATCTGTCGAGTCACAAAAGAGGATGGGACGATCGGTGGAAAGAGTTTTCAGACTGGGCGGAAAAGGGTAAAACAATTCAAAATAATCTCTTGCAGATGGTCAATGAGGATACGTGGGCTTTCAATAAGATAATGGAAGCATTTTCACTTCCGAAAAAATCTGAAGAAGAAAAGAAATTAAGAGATGTGGCAATTCAGGAAGCAACAAAATTTGCAACTCTTGTCCCCCTAAAAGTTATGGAAACTGCATTATTAGGTTTTGAACTAATCAGTGAAATGGTCGAGAAGGGGAATCCTAATTCTATAAGTGATGCAGGAGTGGGGGCAATAGCGCTCCTGTCATGCATCAGAGGAGCATACCTGAATGTTAAGATCAATGCCTCGGGACTAATAGATAAAGGTTTTGTAAACACTGTAATTGCAAGAGGTGAGGATTTAGAATCAAAAGCTATTGGTGCAGAGGAGGCAATCCTTATAAGTATTAATTCTCATATCAAAATTCAGTAACCATTTTCATGTTGCAGGGTGCAAGGTACAGGGTGCCTGATAGTCAATGCCTGCACCATGCAACCTCTTAATAACTACAGAATTCTTCTGATTGTCCTTAATTTGTGAGAATACCCATTGATTTCAGGCTTGAATATCCCCTGGTGATCGATTGAATCAATTCTTACTCTGCCAGATGCATGGATGACCAATCCTTTTGATAAAATCATCCCTACATGTGAGATACGCCCCCTCTCATTATCAAAAAAAACCAGATCCCCCGGCTCAGTCTGGTCAATGAAGTCAATATTTTTACCTGTCTCGGCCTGCTTCCAGCTATCACGTGGAATCGGAATTCCCTGAATTTTATAAACAAGCTGGGTAAGTCCGGAACAATCTATTCCCGAAGGTATCCTGCCTCCCCAGATGTAGGGACTGTTGATGTATTTTACAGCTGTTTCAGCAAAAGAGTCATTCGTTGATATATAATTGTTACTGAATCCATTACTTGTCGTATACTGATTTTTACCAACAAAAAATACTTTTTCTTCGAATTCGGGATTGAATACTTCACATCCTGCTTCAAGTACCATTTTTGTCTTATCTTTTTTGTAACAGAGAAGGGACCTGTTCAGTACATGTCCGGAGGAGTTGGTTTTAACAGGTGAGTGTTGAAGATGATCCATGTCGATCCATCCCATATACTTGTCGAATATTGTTTCGATTTTCATCCAGGTACCTGCCTTATCAATAACAGAATATTTTTCACCAAACAGTATCTGGCTCAGCATCTCAGTCTTATGTGACGGACCAGATCTTAGCGGTACGAAAACATTCTCACATATATAAATTTCCATATACCTATTATTTGTCTCAAAATTAGTAAATATCCTGAAATTCATTCATTGAAACCTTTATGGTTATTAGGTTTCGTTTGTAGAGACAGGTCCCGGATCTGTCTCTACACTATTTAACAAATTATTGTTATAATTCCCAGAAATTTTGATTTATTTTTGCCATTTGAAACCAGGTTATCAAATAAACCGCCAATGTCTGAAATTCAGAATGTTTGGAAGCCAACCAGAAAATACTTTTTAAATCTTATTTATTTCATACTAAGTACGATAATCGTTGTTGTGATCTGGCCACACGAATCAAAAGAGAATTGGATCAGAATATTTGGGATTCTTATTCTGGTTTCGTCATGTTATCTTATACTTTGGCTTTTCCTTTCTCATTTCCGTTCCGAGGTACTTGGCGTAACACGTAAAACACTTTTTATTATTCTTATGATCCTCTCTTTCGTTTCATTAACCAGGATTGCAATAACTTTTGCTAATCAAAATGTATTGTTTCTAATTCCGGTTGTAATTATTCCGGTTGTTGTCCGAACATTTTACGATGCCAGACTTGCATTGTTTATCCTGCTGATAACTATTATGCTTTGCGGATTTATGGTTCACGATCCGTTCGTGTACATATTTATGAGTTTTATTTCGGGTATGGTTGCAATATTCACATTGACAAATATTTACAGGCGTGCTAAATTTATTTTCACCGCTTTATCAGTAATAATCAGTTATTCAGCTCTTTATTTAGGCTTAAGCTTAATGCACGATGGAACTTTTAATAATGTAAGATTGTCCGCCTTTTACCTGTTTGGAGCCAACGGATTACTTGTTCTGATAAGTTATCCTATTATACTTCTTTTTGAAACAAAATTCCTGTTTCTTTCAGATAATACATTGCTTGAACTTGCAGACACGAATCAACCATTGTTGCGAAAACTGGCCGAGGGAGCTCCCGGATCATTCCAGCATTCATTACAGGTTGCTAACCTCGCTGAGGAGGCAGCCAGAATAACTGGTGCCAATCTTCTTCTTGTGAGAACAGGTGCACTATATCATGATATCGGTAAAATTGCAAACCCAAGTTATTATATTGAAAATCAAACTGATGGATTAAGTCCCCACGATAATCTTAATCCTGAGGATAGCGTCAGGGTTATCATAAATCACGTCAGGAACGGAGTAATACTGGCAAAAAATTTCAAGCTTCCTGTCCAGATTATTGACTTTATCAGGACACATCACGGGACTACCGTCGCTTACTTCTTTTTCAAGAAATACACCGACATGCACCCATGGGATACCAGCAGGGAGAAAGAATTTACATATCCGGGTCCAAAACCATTTTCAAAAGAAACAGCTGTTATTATGATGGCTGATGCTGTGGAAGCCTCTTCACGAAGTCTTGTAAAATATACAGAAGAATCTATAAGTGAATTGGTTGAAAGAATAGTTTACCTCCAGGAACAAGATGGACAGTTTTCAGATATTCCACTTACTTTCAAAGATATTTCTGATATTAAAAGTGCCTTTAAGAAAAGACTTTCCAATATATATCATATACGAGTAGCATACCCTGAAAGAGACTTTTCAACGGATTAACGCATATCAATAACCTCAACATCTTTGAAATTTCCTGGCTGAAAGACAAAAGTACCGGGTTCAGGTTTTACTTTCAGGTCATATTCATTGACATGCAGCGTGACTATAACACCATCCCTTCTCTTATACTCAAGACTAATGAGATTAAGAATAGTTTTTCCAATTGAAAGTCTGACTCTAAGAAGTTCACTTTTTATATCTTCGGGATAAAGGTCGATTATATAAGAATCTGATCTCTCTTCTACCAGCCTGCTCTTATATCCTTTTTTGTACATTGAGAAAATCAATGAGGGACGACTCTGAAATGTATCGTCTTTCTTATCGGGTTTAGTAATTGTTACTTCTTTCTCAGCGGGAAGATAACTCCAGGATGTTTCACCATTAAACCAAACGGTATTATCAGGAAGATCAAGTTTAAACTTATCCTTACTGAGAATTATCGATCCTGCTAAGGTATCGATTGTATTATCGGTCTGGTTAATCGTTATCAGCTTGAATTTCATCGATACGGAAGGTGCTTTAAGTGCATTTTCGGTGAATTTATCAAGAATCTTAATGGCTTCCTGATCATTCTGCCCGAAAGTATTCATAGGAAAGAGAAGACGAATAAAAAGAATGGCTGAAATGGATCTCATCTTACTTGTTTTTACTCAAGACGCTTCAAAATCTGTTCCAAAGCGATAAAGTCAGAACAAAGAACGTCTCTGGCTTTGCTTCCTTCAAAGGGTCCGACAACTCCTGCAGCCTCAAGTTGGTCTATAATTCTTCCTGCCCTGTTATATCCTATTGAAAGTTTTCTCTGGATAAGTGAGGTAGAGCCTTGCTGATGCTGAACAACGAGCCGTGCTGCTTCATCGAACATGGGATCTCTTTTACGCAGATCAACATCAAGGGCACCTGAATCACTATCGTCTATATATTCCGGAAGATGCATTGCATCAGCATAACCTTTCTGCGATCCGATAAAGTCTGTAAGCTCTTCTATTTCGGGAGTGTCTATGAAAGCACACTGAACCCTCACAGGCTCATTTCCTGAAGAAACCAGCATATCACCGCGTCCAACCAATCTGTCTGCTCCGGTGGCATCAAGAATCGTACGTGAATCTATAGATGAAAATACGCGGAAAGCAATTCGTGTCGGGAAATTCGCCTTTATAAATCCGGTAATGATATTTGCCGATGGTCTCTGAGTGGAGATAATCAGATGTATACCAATGGCCCTTGCGAGCTGAGCAAGTCTGCCTATCGGCCCTTCTATTTCCCTGCCGGCTGTCATTATCAAGTCGGCAAATTCATCGATAATTAAAACTATGTATGGAAGATACTTATGTCCTTTTTCAGGACTAAGTTTCCTTGAAATAAATTTCTCGTTATACTCCTTTATATTACGCGACTGTGCGGCTTTAAGCAGTTCCAGTCTGTTGTCCATCTCAATGCATAATGAATTGAGTGTTTTAATAACTTTCTGGGTATCGGTGATGATAGCATCCTCTTCGTCAGGAAGCTTTGCAAGAAAATGTCTTTCAATCTTAATATACAGAGGTAATTCCACTCTTTTGGGATCAATGAGAACAAATTTAACCTCCGCTGGATGCTTCTTGTATAATATTGAAGTTATAATTGCATTTATCCCGACAGACTTACCCTGACCGGTAGCTCCGGCCACAAGAAGGTGTGGCATTTTAGTCAGATCGACGATATAAGGTTCATTTGTTATGGTTCTTCCCAGTGCGAGTGCTAAATCGAATTTTGTCTCCTGGAAAGCTTTAGAAGTAATGAGCGATCGCATAGATACTATTTCGGGTTTTTTATTAGGAACCTCGATACCTACCGTTCCCCTTCCGGGAATCGGTGCAATAATTCTTATCCCCAGAGCAGAGAGGTTAAGGGCTATATCATCCTCAAGAGATTTAATACGTGCCAGCCTGACCCCACGCTCAGGTACAATCTCATACAATGTTACCGTAGGACCTATAGTCGCTGAGATACTTTTTATACTAATCTTATGATCACCAAGAGTTTTAATAATATTTTCTTTGTTCTCAAAAACTTCAGTGTTATCAAAGGCACTTTCCGATTTATGTTCTTTCAGAATTGATACAGGAGGAAATTTATATTTCGAAAGATCAAGACGCGGATCGTAGTCTCCCATTATTCTGTCAACCTCATGATCGGGAAGGGTATCAACTGCTTCTGGACGGGTAATATTTAGCGGTACTTCTTCACTATGTGGGATGTCTGGTTTGTCATTGTCAAAATCGCGGATTATGGAACCTGTTGGGAATATTTCAGATATATCTTCATCTAAATCCTCAGTTTCAGCATATTGCTTTGTTGTTCGTACTACAAACTCAACTTTGTCGTTATCATGCACTTTATCAGCGGAGGATTTCATTTCCGGAACTATTAAATCCGGCCCTGAACCTGTCAAAGTATCTGATTCCTTAGCAATAGTTTGATTATCAGTATGTTTTTTGAACTTCAGAAATGAAGGTAACCTTAACCCGAATGACTCAGGTTTGACTCTCAATGCAAAAACCAGATATGATATTGTTATAAAGGCCAGAATAACCCCGGTTCCTATCATCCCCATAAAAGCATTCATCCATCTTGTGATCACATATCCCTGGGCACCACCTGGACCACTCATCAGATAACCCTTTGCCTGACCAAATATGAAACCGAGTATCAGAGAAAGAATGATTGCAGCAAACGTAAATTTTGCGACAAGCTTAAAAGGTTTTATTTTTGGAAAATTAAGGAGATATAGTCCTATCGAACCAAAGATCAGAGGAATAAAAAATGCACCAAACCCAAAACCGTAGCCGATTATCATTTTAGCCAGGAAATGGCCGCTTTTACCTGACCAGTTTTTTACAGCGATATCAGGACCTGAAACTATGTCTGAATCAGGTATGCTCTGATCAGTTTTCCACCAGAAGAGGTATGCAACACAAGCCAAAAGGAGATATAAAGCAAAACCTGTAATGAGAATTCCTATAACAAATTTGATCCTCTCATCCGTTAAGAAGGATTTGGTTTTTACTGAACCTTTTGTGGGTTTCGTATTCTTTTTACCGGTGTCTTCCTTCTCTTTATTCATCTCGTGGTAAAGTTTTTTCTAATCAGTTATCGTTTTTTAAACGCAACCCAAAGGTAATAATTTTGAGCCTTAGTCAAAAAGTAGAGAGATAAAGTTTTGGAAGGGATTCTTAAAACAGAACGTTCCTGGCGGTTTGAACTGCGCTCTGTGCCCTGCGCTGCGTTCCTTGCGACTTACAGGCTTATCATTTTATTAATGAACTTATCGATTTCATCCCTCGAAACCCGCATGAATTTTTCCCTTCTTTCGAACGCTTCGTCAGGTATTTCTTTTTTATAAACGGTTTCTGCCTCAAAATGAAGTTCTGCAGGTCCCAGGAAAAAGAAAAAACTCATTAATATTCCGTCAACCTGACTGAATGGAGTGGCGGTATTAGGATTTTTAATATTTATCTCGTTGGTATACCATATTTGATAGACTTTGTTCCTGTCAGCAGGGAATGTAACCTCTGCGTTTTTACAGTTGTACCCGCAAATTACTGATGTCTTTGTTGTTTTCCTGATCAATATTCCTTGCATAGCTTCAAAACCCGGAAACTGTTCACCAGGCTGAACAGGGTAGAAATATTTTAAAGTAAAAAGACTGAAATATGTGTCGAAGATTCCTTTTTCAGAATTAGCCAGATTAAGTATTCCGGAATTTCCAAAGGAAGAAATCATCTCGAAGAGGATTTTGTTATTTTTAAAAGATACGATAAGATTCTTAGGCAGAACCTCTTTCGGCATCGGACCGAAATTACCGATATAATCTATGTTATAATGGATTTCCCCCTGATTTATATATTTCCCCCCTTTTTCCTTACAGGAGAAACCTGCCATTGCTAAGATAACCGCAATGAACAAAACATAGCTGAATCTCACTTATCTGGTAGTATTTTGAATTTCGTAAATGTAGTATTTTTTTTTAACTTCAGTTTCAACAGTTGATATTTATGACGTTAATCATGTGAGATATGGCATAAAACATTAATCATCACGATTTCTAATCTTAATATTCTGATAAGGAATTCTTTGAATTTTGGTACTTTTGTGATCTATGAAAAAGAAACTTGCTGTTGTTGCACTTGGAGGTAATGCTCTTTTAAGAGGTGATCAGGCCGGAACTATTGATGAACAGGAACAAAACACCACTGAAACTCTTGAAAACCTGATATTTTTAATTAACGATGGTTACGAACTTGTCATTACCCATGGGAATGGACCTCAGGTAGGTAATATCCTTATGAGGAATGATGCGGGTGAACAGTTGTATGGCATTGCCCAGATGCCTGTCGATATTTGTGTGGCTGACTCGCAGGGAGGAATTGGGTATATGATTGAGCGAATATTCAGAAATGTACTCAACAAACATGGGATTATTAAAAATGTTATTTGCATTGTTACCCAGGTTCTGGTTGATATTAATGATCATGCTTTTTACGACCCTCAAAAAAGAGTTGGTAAAATATATTCAAAGGAAGAGACCGATGATCTTTCCACGAAAAAAGGTTGGATATTCAAAGAGGAGGTTAAGTCCGATGGAGGTTTCAGGAGGGTTGTTCCATCTCCGGTTCCTGCTGGCGTAATAAATGAATCAATTATCAGTGACCTTGCCAGGAAAGGGAATATTGTTATTGCAGCCGGTGGAGGAGGAGTACCGGTCTATATTGATGAAAAAAAAGATGTCAGACCGGCAGAAGCCGTTATTGATAAAGATTTGGCTTCTTCACTTCTGGCAACACAGATTGGAGCTGACGAGTTCTATATTCTTACAGATGTGCCATATATATACCTCAATTATAAAAAACCGGATCAGAAGATCAGGGAATTTCTCAACTATGACGATACTCTGAAATACCTGAATGAAGGTCAGTTTGCAAAGGGGAGTATGGCGCCCAAGATAGAAGCATGCCTGAATTTTATTAAACATGGCGGCAGAAAAAGCGTTATCACTGAAGCATTTAAGCTGGCTGACAAAAAATATGGTTCAAAGATTACGATGGAATATGAGGACGATCGAAGATAGGATTCAGGCGCCAGGAGCCAGGTATCAGGTATGGTATCAGGTATCAGGAAAAACTACCTGAAGCCTGTTGCCTGTTGCCTGCAACCCTTTAATAAATGAACATTTTTTCTGTTTTTACAAAACCAAATTAATAAGTTATGTCTATCAACCTTCATAGCCGTCATTTTCTTAAACTTCTTGATTTCACTCCGGAAGAGATTACATATCTCCTCGATCTGGCTGCAAAACTGAAAGAAGCAAAACATAATGGAACTGAAAAACAGCACCTTAAGGGGAAAAATATTGCACTTATTTTTGAAAAAGCATCAACACGAACACGTTGTGCTTTTGAAGTTGCTGGTTATGATCAGGGAGCACATGTAACTTATCTTGGCCCCACAGGTTCCCAGATTGGTCAGAAAGAGTCGATGAAAGATACTGCCAGGGTACTTGGTGGTATGTATGATGGAATTGAATATCGTGGTTATGGTCAGGATATAGTTGAAGAGCTTGCAAGGTATGCAGGAGTGCCTGTATGGAATGGGCTGACTAATGAATTTCATCCAACTCAGATCCTTGCCGATTTTCTTACAATGATAGAACACTCGGATAAGCCTCTAAATAAAATGGTTTTCTGCTACCTGGGTGATGCCCGGTATAATATGGGCAATTCCCTTATGGTTGGCTCGGCCAAAATGGGAATTGATTTCAGAATTGCAGCTCCAAAAGCTTATCAGCCCTCTGAAGAGCTGGTGGTAAAATGCCGGGCAGTTGCAAAAGAGACGGGCGCAAAGATTACTATTACAGAAAATGTAGATGTGGCAGTTAAAGGTGCAGATTTTCTTTATACCGACGTATGGGTATCTATGGGTGAACATGATTCTGTTTGGGAAGAGAGAATAAGATCCTTAAAACCATTCCAGGTGAATATGAAAGCAATAGAAAAAACCGGAAACCCGTCAGTTAAATTTCTTCATTGTCTTCCCGCATTTCATAACAGAGATACAAAAGTAGGAGAGGATATCTTCAAAAAATTTGGTCTCGATGGGATGGAAGTTACAGAAGATGTGTTTGAATCCAAATATTCAATAGTTTTCGACGAGGCAGAAAATCGACTTCATACAATTAAGGCGGTTATGGTTGCTACTCTGGGCGCTTTTTAGGAAATCAGCTCCTTCACAAAATAAAAAGTCATAACAAAAGAAGCAGCAAGCTTAAGACCGATACCTGTAAGGAATCCCAACAGACTTCCGAAACCGGCCTTAAAAGCGTAACTCATATCATCTTTGAATATCATTTCGCCAACAAATGCACCAATTAATGGGCCTAAAATTATGCCAAGGGGACCAAGGAAAAAACCTACTATCAAACCAACGGTAGCGCCTTTGGTTCCGTACTTGGAACCGCCAAACTTTTTTGTTCCCCAAATCGGTACAATATAATCTAGAACTGTAACTAAAACAGCGATTACCCCCAGAATAATTAAAGTAGGTGTTGAAAACTGACCAAATCTTGTCAGATTAAGAAATATTATTCCAAGAAAACTTAAAGGAGGTCCGGGTAATACTGGAACAAGGCACCCGATTATTCCTATGATCATAAAAATGATGCCCAGAATAAGGAGTATATAATCAGACATTTAAATAATCAATTTCACTTCTTGCCAAGGTCTTCAAACTCAATGTTTGTGAATTCTTCTGCTGCCAGATTACTTTTTTCATCACTTATTTCAGCAAATGACGTTGGTTCGGGAGCTTTTGATTCATCTTTGCCATTACCAATATATGTAACAGCATCTTTTAATCCTTCCGAAAACTTTTCAAAATCTTCTTTATAGAGGAAGATCTTATGTTTTTCGTAAAACACTTTCCCTTCTTTACCTAATCGTTTCTTGCTTTCAGTAATCGTCAGATAATAATCATCTTTCCTTGTAGCTTTAACATCAAAAAAATAGGTTCTTTTTCCGGCACGCACCACTTTGGTGAAAATTTCTTCTTTTATATTTTTTTCATCATGCCCGTTTATAACTTCCTGTATTCCGGCTTCTTCTTCCATTTCTAAGTCAGTTAGTGTTAGGGTTTTGTTTTGTATTGTCAAATGTAACAATTATTTTATCAAATCAAAACCGGGCAGATTATTTGTCCTTAATTTTGCTTAGTTGTTTTGAGGGAAAGGGAAAAAGAGTATTTTTGCTGCGGAAAATTGAGGTTCTTTATAAATGATAAGCAGAAGATTATTACGTGTAAAAGCCCTGATGGCTCTTTATGCTTTTAACCGCAGGGAGGATGAGAATCTTGCACATGCCGAGACAGAATTGATGTTCAGTATTGGTAAGAGTTACGATCTTTATCATTATCTGCTGCTGCTTGTTCTTGAAATAGCTGATATTGCAGGGGAGAAGATCGATCAGGCTCTTCAGAAGAGAATTCCATCTCACGAAGATCTGAACCCAAGAAAAAGATTCATTGATAATCAGGTTATCGCTCAGCTCAGAAAAAATATTGAATTTAAAACCTATATTTCCACTAAAAAGCTTTCCTGGGTTAACAACTCACATATTCCCCGCCTGCTATACAATAAAATGATTGTCTGGGAAGTATATGATGAGTATATGAACGCCGAAAATAATAATTATCTATCTGATAAAAAGTTCATTACAAGGCTTATCACAGAGCTGTTTTCAAATTCAGAAGATCTCCAGTCAAACCTTGAAGAACAGAGCATATATTGGAATGATGACATGGAATACATTTCATCTATGGTTGAGAAAACTCTAAAAAAATTTAAAACAGATTCCGGAGAAAAAACTCCACTAATGCCTTTATTCAAAAACGATGAGGATGAAGAATTTGTGAAAATATTATTCAGAAAAGCAATCCTTAATTCAAAAAAATGTTCTGAACTTATTGATAAAAATACAACCAACTGGGAGGTTGACAGGATTGCTCTGATGGACATTCTTGTAATGCAGCTGGCAATAACTGAAATACTTGAATTCCCGGAAATACCCGTGAAAGTTACATTGAATGAATACATTGAGATTGCAAAATACTATTGTACCTCAAAAAGCAGTACCTTTGTCAACGGAATTCTAGATAATATAGTAAAAGAAATCCGTGATGAGGGCCTATTTAACAAGTTCGGAAGGGGTCTGGTTGGTGAAACATTAACAGAAGAAAGTTGATGAATTAACATAAGATAAATGTTATGAGGAAGATCATGGTAATATCTTTGGTACTTGTTGCGATTACAGCTTCAAATTGTGGTAGTGGAACAGGAAATAATTCAGGCAATTCCTCCCCAAAAACAAGTAGCACAGGTACAAGTGAAATAGTCTTCAGGGAATATCAACACGAATTTGGGAAAGTTGCAGAGGGAGAGAAGCTCAGTTATATATTCACATTTGATAACAAAGGAACAACGGATCTTATCATCTCTTCTGCGACAACAACATGCGGATGCACTGTTCCTAAATATGATACAAAACCCATTCCTCCGGGGGCCAATGGGAATCTTGAAGTCGTTTTTGATACTTCGGGAAGAAACGGAATGCAGACAAAAACCATTACTGTAAAGTCAAATGCAAAAACCCCCGTTGTATTATTAAAAATAACCGCAGAAGTAGTGACCAATAATAAATAATAATAATTAATAATTGAAACAATGACCAATTTTGCCTATTTGTATTTGATGGGTCAACCTTCCGGGGCAACCGGACAGAGTAACCCCCTTGTGACCTTTCTTCCACTTATTCTTGTATTTGTTGTTTTTTACTTCTTCATGATCAGACCACAGATGAAAAAGCAGAAGGACATGACAAACTACAGGACCTCCCTGAAAAGAGGTGATAAAGTTATTACGACCGGAGGAATATATGGAAAAATATATGAAGTAAAGGATAACTATGTAACTGTTGATGTTGGTGGAGATGTCAAACTCAGAATTGACAAAAACGCTCTTTTGAAAGATCCGTCAGCTGACGAATTATAACTAATTCTTTACATTAAATCTTTTGTGAAAGGACAAAATGGAATACGGACAAATAACCTCTTGAAGAAGGGAGTAAGAGTAATCAAAAGAGATATTGCTGTTTTTGCTTTCTTCCTTTTTCTCTCTTTTATTTTCTGGTACCTGAATTCCCTCGGAAAAGAAAATGAAGCCGGAATAAAATATCAGGTAAAGTATATCAACATTCCTAAAGAAAGGGTTATTTCTGAGGCACTTCCAGCTGAGGTGAACCTCTTTCTTAAAGGTCCGGGTTATTCAATATTAAAACTTAAAATCCTTGGGAAAAAAACTCCTCTGATTATTGACATTTCAAAAGTCAATTACAAAAGAGCTCCGGGTGATAAAGCTTTAAACTATTATATTGTTACATCAGGACTTACAAAAAGTCTGAATGTACAGATGAGATCAGGTTGTGAGATTACCTCTATTAAACCCGATACACTCTTTTTCACGCTTGACAGGGTAGTTGCAAATTCATCTGTTTTACCTGATAATAAAAAGAAACGTTGACCTTTTATCCTTGAGGAAATTAAATGATAAAAGAAAGAAAACCGGGGTTTAAGCTAGGTGTTACTGGTGGTATCGGAAGTGGCAAAACATCTGTGTGCAGGGTTTTCGATGTCCTCAGAGTACCTGTCTTTTCAGCTGACCGTGAAGCCCGGGAAATCATGGAAACTGAAAATGCTATAATCAGAAGGATCAATTCTATTGCAGGGAAGAACCTTTATATCAACGGTAGTCTCGATCGGATGGAATTGGCAACTATTATCTTTAATGACAGCAATCTTCTTGAAAAGGTAAATCGTCTGGTTCATCCGGTCGTTTTCAATCACTTCAGGAAATGGGCATTGGAACAGACAGCACCATATGTAATTATGGAGGCAGCAATACTTTTTGAGAGCGGAGCTTCAGATTTTGTAAACAGAGTTGCAACAGTAGTGGCACCGGTTGAACAGAGAGTGCGAAGAATTATTCAAAGGAATAAGCTTTCAAGGGAACAGGTATTAGAGAGGATGAGGAATCAGATGGATGACGAGACCAGAATAAAACTATCGGATTATATAATTAATAACTCCGAAAATGATATGATTATTCCTGCCATTCTGAAGATTCACGATGACATTTTAAAATTTATTAATACTCAAACCTGAATATGGGAATTTTTGGAAAATGGCTGGGAGGAGGACTTGGCTTTGCGGTGGGTGGTCCGATAGGTGGCCTTTTGGGTTTTCTGGTAGGCTCTATGATAGACGGTACCACAATTCATACTTCAACCTACACTTCCGGAACAGCCCGGACAAGTCAGGGTGATTTCGGAATGAGTCTGCTTGTTCTTGTTGCAGCAGTTATGAAAGCTGATGGTAAGGTTGTTAAATCTGAACTCAACTATGTTAAACAGTTTTTTATCAGGCAATTTGGACAGGAATCTGCAAAACAAGCTCTTCTGATGCTTAAAGATATACTGAAACAGGAAATACCGGTAAGGGATGTTTGCCTGCAGATAAAAGGAAATATGGATTACTCTTCACGGCTGCAATTGTTACATCTGTTATTTAATGTTTCCCTGGCAGACAGTGTAATACATCCTTCTGAAATTCAGATTATTGAAAAAATTTCGTCATACCTTGGAGTTGTAGCAGGCGATTTTTTGTCAATAAAGAATATGTTTATTCCAGAAACAGATTCTTCTTATAAAATTCTTGAATTAGATCCATCTTCTTCAAATGAGGACGTTAAAAAAGCATACAGAAGGATGGCTATGAAATATCATCCCGATAAAGTAAGCCATCTTGGCGATGATATCAGGAAATCTGCAGATGAGAAATTTACCATGGTTAATGAGGCATATGAAAAGATTAAAAAAGAACGGAATATGAACTGATCTTAAAATTAAAAAAAATATCAGTTATGAAACGGACTTTACAATTCTAGAATTAAATTTGTATTTAAATAACCAAGAGATGATTTTAAAAGATATTCTGGCAATTTCAGGCGAACCCGGGCTTTTTAAATTTATTGCCCAGGGAAAAAATGCAATAATTGTTGAACACCTTGAAACAAAAAAAAGAAGCAGTGCTTATGGCTCAGCCAAAGTAAGTTCGCTGGAAGACATTGCAATATTTACTGATAAAGAGGATATGCCTCTTGGGAAAGTTTTTGACCTGATTCACGAAAAGGAAAATGGCGGACCGGCAATAGATTCAAAAGCAGATTCCGGCGAACTGAAAGCGTGGTTTGAAGATATAGTGCCGGAATACTCAAAAGACAAAGTGTATACAAGCGACATAAAAAAAGTTGCACAGTGGTACAATATCCTTCATAACCTCAACCTTCTCATTAAGGAGGAACCTGAACCTGCAGCTGATGTAGAAAAAGCTCCGGTTGCAGAAAAGAAAAAGAAAAAATCCCCTCCTAAACCAAAGCTTGAGTAAATCTGCCCTAATTATTCCATATATGAACTTTGGCGGTAATGAGGTAGTCTATAATTATTCGGAATCAGGTATAATCATTGTTCCTGTGCCATATGATGAGACAAGTACATGGATGAAAGGAGCCGATAAGGGGCCCGACGCTATTCTTGAAGCCTCTGTTAATCTTGAATTTTACGATGTGGAAACCTCATCCGAAGCTCATCTTACCGGGATAAATACAATTCCACCAGTTCTTGAGAAAGAAACGCCTCAAAAGCTTGTTAACGCTGTATATGACAGGACATTATCACTTCTGACAGATAGGAAATTTCCTGTAATTATTGGCGGCAACCATACTGTCTCTATCGGCGCAATTAAAGCTTTTTCAGAATATTTTAAAAATCTGACCATACTTCAGCTTGATGCTCATGCTGATCTGCGACAGGTATATGAAGGATCAGAATTTAATCATGCATGTGCCATGGCAAGGGCACGCGAATATGCACCTATAGTTCAGGTTGGGATCAGAAGCATGTCAGCAGAAGAGTTGCCCTTCGCTGAGAAGGACAGAATATTTTTTTCACACGAGCTTTATTATGATAAGACTCTGTATGAAAAAGCGATTGACAAACTTACTGAGAATGTATATATCACCATTGACCTTGATGTATTTGATCCGTCTTTAATGCCATCAACAGGAACCCCGGAGCCGGGGGGACCTCCATATTATGAACTGCTGCATTTTATGAGGGATGTTATGAAAACCAGGAATGTTGTAGGATTTGATATTGTCGAATTATGCCCATCTGTAACAAATAAATCTCCCGATTTTATTGCCGCGAAGATAATATACCAGTTATTGAGCTATAAATTTGTTGGCCCCCCATCCCCCCTAAATGGGGGCTAACTCTCGAATATATAGGAAAGTCACTAAAAAAACGAGGTTTAACCCCCTTTAGGGGGGCAGGAGGGCACTACATCAGGGTGGCAATATCAATCCTCCTTTTTCGCCTGCTCCCAAATGACATTCATCTCATCGAGACTCATATCATGAAGTGAGATACCTTTTCTTAATGTCTCCTTTTCCAGATAGTTGAACCTCTTAATAAATTTCCTGTTAGTTTTTTCAAGAGCTGCTTCCGGATCAATATCATATAGACGCGATGCATTTATAATTGAAAAAAGTACATCACCGAGTTCAGATTCTATTGATTCGGTATTATGGTTTTCTATCTCTTCTTTCAGCTCTGATATTTCCTCAAGAACTTTGTCCCATATCTGCTCTCGCTTCTCCCAGTCAAATCCGACACCTCTTACCTTTTCCTGGATCCTGTTGGCTTTAACAATTGCAGGCAAAGAAGATGGTACACCCGAGAGTACTGGTTTGTAGGAGTTGCCTTCCTTTATTTTGAGTTGTTCCCAGTTCTCCTCAACCTCTGATGCTCCTGATACCTTAACATCACCAAAGACATGTGGATGCCTGTAAATGAGCTTATTGTTGATGCCCCTCAGAACATCTGCCATTGTAAAAACACCTTTTTCTGCACCTATTTTTGCATAAAAGACAATATGAAGCATGAGGTCACCAAGCTCGTTTCTTATTCCTGCATCACTACCTGAAAAAATGGCATCAGCTAATTCATATGTCTCTTCTATTGTAAGTTTCCGAAGACTTTCATTAGTCTGTTTCATATCCCAGGGACACTTTACCCTAAGTTCATCTATAATGCCGAGAAGCCTGTTAAACTCTTCAAGGCTTTTGTTTATATCATTCATCAGTAATTGTATTAAAACAAACGGTTAGGAGATGCTGTTTTATTAGCAAGATCTATTCTTACCACAGATCCGACTGAAAGACTTAGTAATTCGGATACATCAGCCCCGTTGATTGCTATTTCAAGAAGATCGAGCTGGTTAAACCTCGCCAGCATCTCACCTACAGGTACATCACTGTACTTCATGGAAATCTGATCTGTATAATTTTTATTACTCTGAATAAAAATCTTGTAGGCTTTATTCTCAAATACCCTGTAGAAGACTTCCCTTGTAATATTGGATATGGTATTCCCAAAGGAGTCAATGAAAATAATACTGCCAATAATTACATCTTTATCGATTGTTGCCCTTAAGGGGACTCTTTCACTAAGAGTCTTGACAGATTTTCCAAGGTCGGATGGTTTTTTCCCTGCCATAAGATCCGCAGCAGCTTTTGCAAATATTTCAAGTTCATCGGAAGATCCCTGATGATCTATTTTTATTACTTCTTCCGGATCGGAATTAAGAATAAGGTTGAAAATTCCATTGTCAGTTCCAATAAAAAAATGATCTCTGGCCCGGACAATCAGATGATCCTGATCCTTATGAGCTTCAGAATGGACACAAATAATATGAACCGAACCTTTAGGATAATTATTATAGGTGTTTCTTATTATAAATGAAGCAAGCGAGATATTAAATGCGGGGATATTTCCGGCATTATCAATTACAATTGTTCCCGGACACTTGCTGCTAAGCTTTCCTTTAATGATTCCATAATAGATATCATTTGACTTCCACTCTGTTGTTAATGTAATTACCGGCATATGAAAAAACTTATAACAAAGATAATCTTCTAAGGAAAAAATAACCTTACTTTGTACTGTTCAATGAATTTTTTTATGAACTATTTGCTATGTTTCCGTATGAATCTGGCGAATGGCACTTAAGTTCATTAATTTTTGTTAGGTTTAATGACAGAGATAATTATTTTTCTTGAGGATATTGACCCAGTTGTCTTCTTCGGCACAAACAACTCGCTGCTTGATAAAATCCGAAGTTTCTTTCCTAAACTTAAGATCATGGCCAGAGGCAATGAGATAAAATGCATGGGAGAGGAGACTGAGATAACTGTATTTGCAGAAAAGTTTAATGAGCTTATCGAATATTATCGTAAATATCACAGGCTCGACGAACAGGATATTGAAAAATATCTTTTTGATGCAGAACATATGAAGTCGGCATCAAACGGCGAGTTTGAACAGGTTCTCATTTTTGGTACAAGCGGAAAACCTGTCCGGGCACGTACTGTTAACCAGTTGCTTTTAGTCAATGATTACAAGATTAACGATCTAATAATTGCTGAGGGACCTGCCGGGACGGGTAAAACATATACTTCTATTGCTCTGGCAGTGAAAGCACTGAAAGACAGAGAGGTAAAAAAAATTATTCTTACACGACCGGCTGTTGAAGCCGGTGAAAGACTTGGATTCCTGCCCGGCGATATGAAGGAGAAACTTGATCCTTATCTGCAACCACTTTATGATGCCCTGCACGATATGTTGCCATTCAAAAAACTGGAAACATGGCTGGAGGATGGTACTGTTCAAATTGCACCATTGGCATTCATGCGTGGGAGGACTCTTGAAAATGCATTCGTGATTCTTGATGAAGCACAGAACGCCACTATAAGCCAGATTAAAATGTTCCTTACCAGGATGGGAGTAAGCTCTAAATTTATTATGACCGGAGATACAACACAGATTGACCTTCCAAGGAAAAGTGATTCAGGTCTGCTGATGGCAATGCGTATACTTGCAAATATTGAAGGCATCTCAATAATTAAGTTCGATGAGCGGGATATTGTAAGGCATAAACTGGTTAAAAGGATTGTCAGGGCTTACGAGAATGAAGAAAATGAGGTCGATAGACTGAAAAACAACAATAAAAAATAAATGTTAATTAATTAACAAAATGGCTACGACAATTTTGAGTTCAAACTACAATTTTCCGGGTCAGAAAAGCATATACAAGGGGAAAGTCAGAGACGTATATAATATTGATGACAAATACCTTCTGATGGTAGTCTCCGACAGAATTTCAGCCTTTGATGTAGTACTTCCCAAGGGTATTCCGTATAAAGGACAGGTACTTAATCAGATAGCTGCAAAATTTCTGGATGCAACAAGTGATATAGTTCCAAACTGGAAAATTGCCACACCAGATCCTACTGTGACATTTGGACATAAATGCGAACCATTTCCAGTCGAAATGATTGTAAGGGCCTATCTGACAGGAAGTTCATGGCGAACATATAAAACCGGAGCCAGAGAGATATGCGGTATTAAAATTCCTGACGGAATGACAGAACATCAGCGTTTTAAAAAGCCAATAATAACTCCGACTACAAAAGCTGAACAGGGCAGACATGATGAGGATATTTCACGTTCAGAAATAATAAAAAGCGGCTTTATTTCCGAGGAAGATTATGTTCTGATTGAAAAATATACTATGGATGTATTCATGAGAGGATCTGAAATAGCATTGCAACATGGTCTTATTCTTGTTGATACTAAATATGAATTTGGGAAAAAGAATGGAAAGATATACCTGATTGATGAGATCAATACTCCGGATTCATCCCGCTATTTTTATGCGGATAAATATCAGGAGCATTTCGAAAAAGGTCTTCCTCAGAAACAATTATCGAAAGAGTTTGTCAGGGAATGGTTGATGGAGAATGGCTTCCAGGGTCAGTCAGGTCAGATCGTCCCGGAAATGACTGATGAGTTTGTTAATAAGGTTTCGGAAAGGTATATAGAACTTTATGAAAAGATAACAGGCGAAAAATTTATCAGGGCAGATATCAGTAATGTGCCTGACCGGATTGAAAAAAACTGCAGGATATTTCTTAAAACATTGTAAAACAGATAGATACTAATAAAAAATCTAATGAGAATCATCAACTGGATAAAAGCTTTACTTATATTAATGTCTATTCTGATTTGCAATAATACTGTAAATTCACAGGTTGTTGTTGAAAGATCGAAAGACAAAGTAATTATTTCCGGTACCGCTTATTTTATTCACCAGGTTAAAAAAGGAGAAACCGCTTATTCAATAGCAAAAGCTTACGGAATTACCGTAGAGGACCTTACACGTGAAAATCCGCCTGCAGTTTATGGTATAAATGAAGGACAAACACTCAGAATTCCTGTCAGAATGGTTACCGGATCAAAACCAGCAGAATCTGTAGCTGTTAAAAGGGAACATGATGAAACCAAATTCATCTATCATAGCCTGATACCTGGAGAAACAGTCTATTCTCTTTCAAAATCATACGGGGTTTCCGAATACGAAATTGTCCAGAGTAATCCCGGAATGGATATTAATAAGCTATCAGTTGGCACTGAGATAGCCGTCCCAAAAAGGGAGTTTATGAACAACCAGCAGAAATTTGACGACCAGGAAAATAAGTACGTTTACCATAAAGTCCTCATGGGAGAAACACTCTCTTCAATTGCTAAACTATATGGTCTTACTGTCCGGCAACTTAGGAAAGAAAACAGGGACCTAAGATTTCCACAGGTTGGCGATTTTGTAAGGATTCCCGGGGCTAAAATGGCTGAAATACAGGGGATTGAACAGGTTAAAACTGATACTATTTCAGCTATTAAAGAAGAACCAATAATTAAGATTGAAAGAACAGCAGGATATTCACCTGTAAAAGACCTTAAAGGCTCATTGGATGTAGCTGTTTTGCTCCCATTCTATCTGTCGGAGAACGCCAGCCGGACAGAAGTAGACTCATCTAACGGGGTGAAAGGCAAGAAATCATACAAAGTGAATAAAGTGTCCGATGATTGGATTTATCCGGGCAGCATGGATTTTCTGGAAATGTACGAGGGAATTTTGCTCGCCTCAGATACATTACGTTCACTGGGATTGAATATAAATCTGCATACGTATGATATTAAAAGTGATACTATTGAAATTACACAACTGATAGGGTCCGGAAAGCTATCGAAAATGGATCTTATTATCGGACCTGTTTATTCCCATAATCTCTCTATCGTTTCTTCGTATGCAAAGAACCTGAGCATTCCTGTTGTATCGCCTGTTCCTCTTATAAACAACACAGCTCTGATAGAAAACCCTACTCTCTTTATGGCAAGTTCTTCACTTGAAATTGTCCAGAAAGAACTTGCAAAGAAAATAAGTGAATATTACGATAATAATATTGTATTTATTCATGCCGACAGCATGGGAGTTGATGAAGATGTTAAAAGATTTAAAAATTTGATTTTTACTGAACTGAGTTATAAAATACCATATGAGGAAATTAAGTTTAAAGAATTCCTCGTCGATAGCAGGTCAATGTTTAATAATGACTCTATTAACAGATTGAGTCAGGCACTTTCCGAACAATCTAAAAACATCGTTATTATAGCTTCAGAAGAGGCTCCGGTAATAAGTGAAGTAATCGATGTTGTCAGTGGCCTTTCCAGAAGATTCAATGTAAAACTATTCGGATATCCTGTGATAAGGGATCTTGAAAGACTCGACCAGAAGGAACTGTTTGATATGGATATCATGGTCTATTCTCCTTACTGGATTGATTATTCAAAAACCAATGTAAGACAGTTTAATTTAAATTTCAGACAAAAATTTCATACAGAACCATTAGAAAAAAGTTATGCCTGGCAGGGCTATGATATTGCATTCTATTTTTTAAGCGGATTGGCAATGCACGGGAAGAGTTTTATTGATCATCCTGAAATTCATTATCCTGACCTGCTTCAGAGTGAGTACGACTTTAAACGAAAAGCTTTCGGAGATGGTTTTGAAAACCAGAAACTTTTTATGGTCAGATATACAAAAGATTATCAGGTCATATTAGAAGAAGAGAATAAACCTCTTCAATAAAATTGTACATCAAAATATTTACCCGTCTTATAATTGATAAGATGACTTTAATGTTAATAAAAATTAACAATCGGGAATATTCGAAGACTAATATTTGTCTATATGTTGTAGTATGATAAACAAGTCGTACAATGCACCCGGAGAAGATGAACTGGTAAAAGCATCTCTGAATGGCGATAAAAACGCATTTGGAGAAATTGTAAACCGTTATCAGAAAATGGTTGCACGTACTGTAAAAGGGATGCTTGGAGATTCCGTTTTTGCTGAAGATATTGGACAAGAGGTATTTATTAAACTTTATTATTCTCTGTCAGAATTCAGGGGAGAAGCAAAACTTTCAACCTACATTCAGAGAATTGCCGTGAATCTGACTCTGAATGAGATAAAAAGAAGAAAAAGATTCTTATCATTATTTTCGCAGAAAGCTAATAATGAAATGTATGAATTTGAAATAGCTGATCAGGATATTGAGGTAAGAAAAGAGGCATCGGAAATGGTAAATAAAGCGTTATTGGCTATGGCTCCAAAATTTAGAGTAATTGTTACCATGAGAATGCTTCAGGGATATTCCACCAAAGAGACAGCAGAAATACTTGATCTGCCTATCGGAACTGTTCTTTCAAGGTTATCAAGGGCACAGGAGCAATTAAGAAATATATTGGAAAAACTATAAATACACTTTTTATAAAATGAACACCTCAGAAATTAAAAAATTGATGATCAGCTCACTGAATGAAGATGCTGATACTGTTGAGGTCTCCGGGAAACTAAGAGATGAGGGCATATCTTATCAATTCAGTCATACCTTTGGAGACAAGGTGCTTAATAAATTATTTTCTGCAGGAATAGCGGTAACCCGTGAGGTTGAGTTCGTAAAATACATGAATTTTGCTTTCTACAGAATTGCACTTACCGGAGTAGCAGCAATTGTTATTCTCCTTATTTCTATTTTTCTGATGCAAGGATCCCTTTCATTCAATTCGTTCCTTGGATTGAGTGATAATTATGATGAAAGCATCGTCTGTCTGTTAACCGGAAATTAATACAATATGAAGGCAAAATCGATATTCGTTGTTCTGGTAACTCTGATAATAGGCTTCATCCTCGGGATGCTGACTTCCGCACAGATCAGATATCATAGACTGAAACCGGTCAGAGTCTTTTTTTCCGAAGAGAGATTCAGGGATGGCTTTTACCGTACAATACAGCCCGATGATCAACAAAAAGCAAAAATTGATCTGGTTCTAAATAAGTACGCGAAAATTAATAGCGAACTTCAAGGTAATTTCAGGAAAGAACTTGACACCAATATGAAGGAATTCAGGAAAGAACTTGATTTAAATCTTACAAAAGAACAACTGGCAAGATTGAAAGAGATGGATGAGCGGCGTCAGGAATTGATAAGACAAAACAGGAAGAATCATGAAAATGATACTCTTGATACCAGACCTGGCAGACGGTATAACCCTGATAGAAGACCATCACCGGATGGACCTCCTCCTTCTTTCCCGGATCATGATTCTACCAGATTACCCAATCGTGAATAAGAGATAATCTAATAAGATTGGTAAATCATCATAGCTTACACCAAGAGAAATTAGTAAATCTTTGTCTTCCGAAAAAATTGATATGAACTGTTCTTTTGACAACTCACCACTTATTATACTTTCTCTGTAAAAGTCAATTGCTTCTTTCTTCTTACCTCTGCATAAGGCCAGGTGACCTTTGTTTATCTGATCATGTGCATTTAGCTTCCCCATTGATAATCGATCATAATATTTCTCTGACTCATCAAATCTTCCAAGTGCAAAATAACAATATGCTATTGGTCTTAAAATCTTAAGGTTGCCTGGTTCTTTATATTCAACCCTGAAATAGTATTTTAATGCTTCTTCATAGTTTTTAAGGTCAATATAGCAATGCGCCGTCATTATTACTGTGTGGATATTTTCGGGTTCCAGATTATACGCCTGCAGATAATATTCCAGTGCCTCCTCATTTTTCCCGAGCCGTCGCAGACACAACCCTATTTTCTTGATTGTCCATACTTTTCTGTCAATAAGTTCCGCTCTTCTATAAAACTTAAGAGCTTCTTCATAATCTGCACTTTCCTGGTAACAATAACCTATCTTTTCATATAACTGCACATCAGATGGTTTTTCATTCACTTGTTTCAGGAAAAGCTGAAGAGCATCACCGTAAAAGTTTTTGCTGAAAAAATAATCTGCAAGTCCTGCCTCGGCTTCCAATGCATTGCAAGTCATTCTGAAAAACTCCGAATTATAGATATCCAGCTTGCCTATAAACAGGTCCTCAAATTCTTTTTTATATGGTGAAAGTTTAAAAAACCTGTAAATGTCCTGCAGATACTGTGTTATGTTTGTTCTGAATATTCTGTATGGATCAGTAGTTGATTCTTCATCATTTAATTGTTGCAATCCTTCAAGTTCCATACGAAATACCTTTAGCATCATGCTTTTTTGTGCAGACGGGAGATGCTTTAAATTCAGAAGTAATGAATATTTGTCTGAGTTACAGATAAATGGAGTTTTGTACAACGCTTCTGCCAACTCGTTGGTGCCCGGACCAAGGATCTCATCCCTGTAGATCTCATCTACAGTTTCATGGTCGGGATAGAATGGAACAAACCAATTCTGGAAGTCTTTAAAAAAGTCAAAATGCTTCATATTGGCGAATGCTGACATGTACACATCTGCTCCTTCCATCTGGAGTTTTGTCAGTTCCTCCATAGTTTTGAATATCTCTTCCGAGTCGCTGAACATTTCTGACCAGTCAGGATTCTTCTCTTCATTTTTATCTTTTGGAAGAATATTATCCAGATCAAGCTTTTCCTCAATCATCGGTTTCAGCCTGGCAACCTGGGGTAATATTTCGTCCTGAAGCTTTCTGCTCAGGTTTTCCGTTTCCCGCGATCTGATAATCTGAAGAACTATGATCCTGCAGTGCTCCTTAAATTTGGTATCCCGGCTCATTTCAATGATCTTTTCAGTAATGTCAGGATACAATAATATTCTTCCGTTATAATAATGCAGGTTCAGGATAAGGCCTGAAAGAGCTCTCTCCATAACCTGATCCTGACCAGCCTCATAGAGACTTATCAAATGAAAAAGTTTTTCTGATTGCCATGTTCTGAATGAACTCAGGGTGACAGCAGTAGTAAAAATACTTGCTTCATACCATCTGAATTTGCCAGATTTCAGAATAATATTGATAAGACTGTTTTCGGCCTCTCCATAATAATCTGTTAACCACAGATGGTTGAAAATATTTTTGATCAGCTGTTTATGTTTTTTTGAAATCACTGAATCAGGGTCCGGATTAATCTCGTTACTCAATTTCATCCACTCATCCAGCTCCGATTTAAACATCAGGTCATCAACAGTTTCCACAATGGTTTTTCCACTGAGTTTCATTTCTTTTTCGGCCTGTTGTTTTACCCAGTATGTATGCCAACCGGAATTATGTGACAATATGTCTTGTCTGGCTCTATCGGAAAGACTAAGAATTGACTGAATTAGTTTAAGATATATCTTGTTACGTTCAGGATCTTTTATTCCGTCAATAGTATAAGTGAGCATGTTCCTATAGGTCATTTCTATATTATCATACTCATCTCGCATATCACCTGATGATGAATTGGAAATCATATCAGTCAGTATATCAAGACTTTGTTTTACCTTTTTTTCTGAAATCAGTGTGCAGAGTCTTTTATGTTGTTGAATCACTTTTGATACATCCATCTTTTTCTTATTTTGAACTTATTCCTGCATGCAGGGAGAATTAAATCATATTATTAATAATATTCGTGTTATGATATAATGAAGTCTGACAAAAAATCATTTCACTAAACCAAAATCATATATGCAACAATCAGACCGTTTCGAAATCAGGTGTTAAAGAAATAGGAAATCTTATAGCCTTCTTTTCTAAGTTGTACCAACTCAACTCTCTTTTTGTTTTTACCTCTCCCCAAACCCTCCCCCCAAGATGGAGGGGCTAATTCAGTGTATGTAATTTAGTTACCCCCTTCTCTCCTGGAAGAATGGGTAAGGAGGATGAGGCAAGCCAAACATTAGATAAGGGATCTGAAGATGCTCTGACTGAAACTAAGAACGAAGCTGGATAAAAATTCTTCAGATCATTTTTCAGAAATTATATCCTAAACTGATATAACTTTTGATCTTATTGAAATACTTTTCATTTTTGTAGTTTCCATACATCAATCCTATTTTCATTGGACCAATAATTGACATATAGCCGGCACCAACACCTATACCGGTAAGCAATGAAAATCCTGCACTACGATAAGCTTCCTGTGCAGCAAAGATACTCGCCATTAAATTAAGATGAAAGTTCTCAAATAATTCCATATCGAGATTGGTTCTGAAACCTGCAAGTTTTTTTACAGGAATTTCATTTGATTGGAAACCAACCATGGGGACTGACCTTTTACTAACGGATTCGACTCCGCCAAGAAGATAAAAATTGTTCTGTGCTGAAACAGAATCGGAACGGGTAATTAAAAGAACATCTCCTCCGAATAAAAATGTAAGCTTGCTGTCTTGAGGTGTGAAATAATGATTAACAGATCCATGGAATGTATAAAATCTCTGGAATAAGAACTTCCCATGATTATTCAATCTGAAATCTATATTTGAAGTATCAGTTTCTAGTTCTGCAGACTGCAGCTTTGAGGTACTAGCTGAAACGTTTAAAATTGTTCCCTTATGCGGGAAATGTTTATTATCAAGGCTATTAACCTGATAATCATAAGTTTCAGTAATGTAATTATATGAAAGATTTTTCAAATGGACGTCAGAAATATAATGTAATACCAGGCCAAGGTTTTCATAGTTTGCAGAAATACTCATCATATTATTAAGTCCTATCCTCCTGTTTATGGATAATCCGGGGGTGAAATTTCTGCTTAAAACCTCACCTATATCACCTCGTAATTCTAACAATGGTATTAGTGTATTATCGGAATATAAATTGGCTGATAATCCGAATATCTGGTTTCTGTCAATAAACTGAAGGTAATTTAGTTCGAACTTATAATACTGCCCGATCCGCGAACCAAAATTGATTACGGATCTTTGAGTAAGAAGATTCTTAATGGAGATCTCTAATATAAGTCCGGAAAGAAGTGAATTGTCATAGTGCACTGATCCATAGAGCATTGCCGCAGGTTTCTCAATACATTCGATAACAAGTATGAGAGAATCATTCCTGGGAAGAACCCTATACTTCACTTTATCGAACCATGCTTTCCCATAGAGTAGTTCAATTCTGTCAGTAATAAGATATTTGTCTACTTTTTGTTCAGGTTTGATATCAAGAACACCAAGTATCTGTTCATCCGAGTAACTTTTATTCCCTTTTATTTCAATCTTATTGAAGGTATAAGTTTTTTTATCAAGGATTGACTCTATTGGTTTTTGTGGGCCAATACGGTTTAGAGAGTCTGCCAGTTTTCTGAAATAATCTTTATATGGCAGAGCAGCCTCATACCCTCTACGGATAAGTGAGTCTACATTGTCGAAAACAAAAATTGACAAATTTTCAGTTTCCGGCTTGATAAGCACATCCACTACTTTTCTCTCTTCTTCAAAATCAGTCAGGCTTCTGAACATTGCTATCTGCTCCATTATTCCGGAGAGGGTCTGAAGTTTATCTGCTTTATATCCATTAAAGCCTACATAAGATCCAATTACAATATCAGCTCCCATTTCTTTGACTTCACTGGCAGCAAAATTTCTTATTAATCCTCCGTCCAACAAAAGAAGAGTATCAATCCTCATTGGTGTAAAAATTGATGGAACTGAAAAACTAGCCCTGATCGCATCAGGGAGGTACCCGGTTTTCAGGTCAATAATTTTATAGTCTATAATATCGGTTGCTAAACAAGAGAAAGGAATCGGCAGCTTTAAAAAATCATTAATATCTGCAGCTGGCCAGGCATAGAAGCTAAGGGTATTTTCAACCTGTTGTCCATTTATAAGACCCGATGGGAGTATAACTTTCCTGAAAGAAATAGGCAAAGAAATTGCACTATTTGAGAAATGGTTTTTTTCAAGAAAAATCACTTTGTTTTCAGGGATCTTGTTTGAGAGAATAAATTTCCAGTTTATCTTTTTAAATATTTTCTGCAAACTGTCAGCTGAATATCCCAAAGCGTACATACCACCAATAATGCTGCCCATACTGACCCCGGTGATAAAATCGGGTCTTAAACCTGCTTCCTCCATCACTTTAAGAACTCCGATATGAGCTATTCCATGTGCACCGCCTCCGCTGAGAACCAGACCGATGCTTGGCCTCACCTGGACTTTTTGGGCATTAATATTATTAGTGTTGGAAAAGAAAAACAGACAGAAAAGGCAATTTATTATGATAAGTTTTTGTAGATGTTGGGTGAATAAACAGGAATAGGTGATCATATTTAGCATCTTAGAATGCTACTCATAAATAGCACATTTCGAAGCAAGATAGTTATTTTAAGTAAATTAGCGGCGTGAAGACTCAACATATTTTTGATAATAAATGGCTGCCCACAACTAAGAAAGAGATCGATTTCCTTGGGTGGAACGAAATAGATGTAATTCTTTTCAGTGGTGACGCCTATGTTGATCACCCATCATTTGGTCCGGCGGTCATAGTAAGAGTCATTGAGGATGAGGGATTTCGGGTCGCGATTGTGCCTCAGCCAAACTGGCAGGACGATTTGCGGGATTTTCGCAAGTTCGGTAAACCAAAATGCTTTTTCGGCGTTACAGCAGGAAACATGGATTCAATGGTCAACCATTATACGGCATCGCGTCGTTTGAGATCGGATGATGCCTATACTCCGGGAGGTAAAACCGGATTCCGACCCGATTATCCGACAATTGTTTATACCAAAATCCTTAAGGAAATATTCCCGGATGTTCCTGTAATTATCGGAGGTATAGAAGCTTCCATGAGAAGGCTGACACACTATGATTACTGGAAAGACAAACTGGAACCTTCAATACTGCTTAGTAGTGGAGCTGATATGCTGATTTATGGAATGGGAGAACAACCTGTAAGAGAGCTTTTAAGATTGTTATCGAAAGGAATCCCGTTCTCCTCTCTGAAAACAATTCCTCAGACATCAATAGTAATAAAACGGGATGAACCATTACCCCTGCATAAAAATTGGAAAGATATCACCCTTCATCCTTTTGAAAAATGTCTGAAGGATAAAAATCTTTTCGCCGAAAATTTTGTAAAGTTTGAAAAGGAATCAAACAGAATCGACTCTGCCAGACTAAATGAAACAGCGGGTGAATTAAAAGTGATTATCAATCCGCCATTTCCCCCGATGGAGGAGGAAGATGCTGACCGCACTTTTGATCTTCCTTATATGTATCTCCCTCATCCACATTATAATAAGAAGGAAGATATCCCCGCTTATGAAATGATAAAATATTCGGTGAATATTCATCGGGGATGTTTCGGAGGATGCAGCTTCTGTGCTATTGCTGCGCATCAGGGGAAACAAATAGTTAGCAGATCAGAAAGGTCGATCCTTAACGAAATAGACAAAATTGTCGCACTGCCTGATTTTAAAGGATATCTCTCCGATCTGGGCGGGCCATCGGCTAATATGTACAGGATGAAAGGCAGGGACATGAAGTTATGCAAAGTATGCTCAAGACCTTCCTGCATATGGCCTGCAGTTTGCAAAAATCTGAACACCAGCCACAAAGAGCTTACAGATCTTTACCGGAAGGTGGATAGGATAAAGGGAATAAAAAAATCATTTATCGGCAGTGGTATCCGCTATGATTTGTTATTTCCGGAATGGAATAAAAGTGCCGGCAGAAATGAAGGTGAATATCTTGAGGAGCTTATTACAAATCATGTTTCAGGAAGGTTGAAAGTAGCTCCTGAGCACACATCACCACATGTTTTGTCATACATGCGTAAGGTCCAGTTCGAACTTTTCAGAAAACTTAAAAAGCGGTTTGATAATATCAGAACAAAGCATGATCTTAAATTTGAGTTGATTCCCTATTTCATTTCAGCTCATCCCGGATGTACGGATGTCGACATGCAGGATCTTGTAGCTGAGGTAAAAAGCCTGGGTATAAAACCCGAGCAGGTTCAGGATTTTACACCAACTCCTATGACACTATCTACTTTAATGTATTATACAGGTTTTGATCCATATTCCGGCAAAAAAGTTTATGTAGCAAGGAATATCGAAGACAAACGGAGGCAAAAAGAATATTTCTTCTGGTATAAGAAAGATCCGAAAGCAATAACTCTAAAGCACGCTAGGAGATCGGGCAGGGGGGTAAAATAGACCTCTGCAATTGCCGGGTTTTAATAATCAGCCAATTGCTTCCAAATACCTTACGACTTTGTTTGTTTTTTTCGCATACTCAATCTCACTCTTTGTGGATGCACCGATATAACCACCTGCATTTATAACAAAAATCTCATCAGCAAGATCGATCTTTCGTTTATGCATGTCATCAAGCATTTCTTTAGTACTTTCAGCCCAGACTTCATTATCGCCTGAATGACCAAATAAGCCGACACTTATAACAATATTCCCCTCAAGAGTCAGTCTTTTCTGCTCAGCTATAAATTCGTCCTTGAATTTAGTACTTCCGCAAAGGGTGATGATTTTGTATTTACCTATCATATTTTTAAATTAAAACCGGGACAAAGTTAATAATCCCGGCTTCTTAATTACCTATAAACCAAAACTTCAACCTGTTTTATTCATATTCTTTTAAAATGTTTTTAACGTCATCGGGTGCAACTCTGCCATAGGTTTTATCTCCAACAAGTACAACAGGTGCAAGTCCACATGCGCCGACACATCTCAGGCTGGATAAAGAAAACTTGTTATCTTTTGTCGATTCTCCTACCTGAATTCCAAGTTCTTTCTTGAACTCATCAAGGACTTTTTCCGCTCCCCTGACATAACATGCTGTTCCAAGACATATGCTTATCGGATGTTTACCTTTTGGAGTCATGGTAAAAAATGAGTAGAATGTCACTACTCCATAGATTTTGGCAACCGGCATGTTTAGGCCATCGGAAACGACTTCCTGAACTTCTGCCGGAAGATATCCAAAATGTTCCTGGCATGTATGAAGAACATTTATAAGTTCCTGGGGATCATTATTAAAAGTAGTACATACTCCTTTTATAAAGTCCANNCACATCTTCTTTTCTTAATTCTAATTTTATATGAGACATAACCGTGAATTTTATTAATGTCGAATATTTTATTGCTATTTTTTAATCATGATCTTTTTCTTTTTATCAAAATAATGAGTGTGAAGCAAATGGTGAGCTTTTTCGCTTCCTGGTTTCCCAAGAAATTCATCATAAAGTTTTATTATGAATGGATTCTCATGTGATTTTCTGAGTGGTTTTTTCCTGTCTTCTGTATAAAGTGCTGCTGCCCTGGCTTTGATTATCTCCGAATTTCCATGGTGTAATGGTTGCCCACCGCCACCAATACATCCTCCGGGACAAGCCATAACCTCAATTGCATGGAATTTTGATTTTCCTGATCTTACATCGTCAAGAAGTTTTCTTGCGTTGCCAAGCCCATTTGCAATCCCGATATTCAGAGGAAGGCCATCAAAATCAATTGTAGCCGAACGAACACCATCCATACCTCTGAGTTCTGTAAAATCAATTCTCTCTAGTTTTTTACCTGTGTAGAGTTCATAAGCGGTACGGCATGCTGCCTCAATAACACCACCTGTTGTACCGAAGATTACTCCGGCTCCTGTAGATTCTCCCATAGGGGAATCAAACTCTTCATCATGAAGGGTTTTGATATCTATATTTGCCTGTTTGATAAATGATGCGAGTTCCCGGGTTGAAATTGAAAAATCAACATCAGGATTACCATCTACCGAGAATTCATCTCTCTGGCATTCATATTTTTTAGCAAGACATGGCATTATTGACACTACAACCATATCTTTACGGTTTACACCGATCTTATCAGCAAAGTATGATTTGGCTATTGAGCCGAACATTTGTTGCGGTGATTTTGCAGTTGATGGTACATCCTTGAGATCGGGGAAATATTCTTCAAAGAAATTTACCCATCCGGGGCAGCACGATGTAAGTATAGGTATCTTTGCAGTTGTATCTCCCATCATGTGTTTGCTCAGTCTGTCAATTAGTTCAGTACCCTCTTCCATAATAGTAAGGTCAGCAGCAAAGTCTGTATCAAAGACAAAATCGAATCCCAGAGCCCTCAGAGCTGCTGTCATTTTGCCTGTCACGAGGGTTCCCGGAGCAAGCCCGAACTCTTCTCCAAGAGCAGCACGAACGGCAGGTGCAGTTTGTACTACAACAGTCTTTGCAGGATCTACAAGAGCTCTAAGTACCTGAGGAACATGATTAACCTCTGTTAGGGCACCTGTTGGACAAACTGATACACACTGTCCGCAATATGTACACGTTGAATGTTCCAGATTCTGCTCAAATGCAGGAGCAACAGTAGCCATAAAGCCTCTGTTTACTGCAGATATTGCGCCAACAGTCTGAACCTCATTACACATCATTTCACAACGACGGCACATAATGCATTTATCAAGGTCCCTGATAATTGACGGGGAGGTGTCTTTTCTGTAAGTAGAAACTGCTGCATACTCAGCGCCCGGGATATCTTTTATTCCTAAACGGTGAGCCATTGCCTGAAGTTCGCATGTGCCTGATTTTGAACAAACCAGACAATCTTTTGGGTGGTCAGAAAGGATAAACTCCATTACAGTCCTGCGTGCATTAAGAACCCTTGGTGTGTGGGTTTTGACAACCATTCCGGGTTCGCATTTTGTTGAACAGGTAGGAGCCAGGGTTCTTCTTCCCGAAACTTCAGAAACACAAATTCTGCAACCTGCCGGTTTGTTCTCAATATTCATATCATGCAGCTCCATATAACAGAGTGTCGGAATATCAATTCCCAACTCTTTTGCAGCTTTATATATTGTAGTACCCCTAGGTACATCAATCTCTTTATTATCAATAGTAAGCTTTATTGTTTCCATTATTATTTTGATTATCTGATAAATATTGCATCAAACTTACATTTCTCCATACAGGCACCGCATTTTATGCAGATAGAAGGATCAATATGATGAACCTCTTTTCTCTCGCCGGAGATAGCATTTACCGGACATACCCTTGCACATGCAGTACAACCTACACAATTTTCAGCATTTACAACATATTCCAACAGGCTTTTGCACTGACCTGCCGGACATTTCTTATCAGTTACATGTGCAACATACTCATCATAGTAGTTATCCATCATGGATAGAACAGGATTAGGTGAAGTCTGTCCGAGACCACAAAGAGCTGTATCTTTAATGACCACACTCATATTTTTCAACCTGTCAAGATCCGCAAGAGTTCCTTTCCCCTCACATATCTGGCCGAGAAGTTCATGTAACCGTTTATTCCCGATTCTGCAAGGGGCACATTTTCCACATGATTCCTCAACAGTAAATTCAAGAAAGAATTTTGCCATCGAAACCATACAGTCATCCTCATCGAGAACAATCATTGCTCCTGAGCCCATTATTGATCCAGCAGCTATCAGGTTATCGAAGTCAATCGGAGTGTCGAGATGCTTCTCGGAAAGGCAGCCTCCTGATGGTCCGCCGGTTTGAATACCCTTGAATTTCTTACCATTCCTAATACCTCCTCCGATTTCGAAGATCACTTCTCTGAGCGTGGTACCCATCGGGACCTCAATCAGTCCGACATTGTTTATTTTACCTGCAAGTGCAAACACTTTGGTTCCTCTTGACTTTACAGTTCCAATGCTGCTGAACCATTTTGCTCCCTTGAGTATAATTGCCGGAATTGCAGCAAAAGTTTCAACATTATTGACATTTGTAGGTTTGCCATTATACCCGGCTTCTGCAGGGAACGGTGGTTTCACGGTAGGCTCACCACGAAGCCCTTCCATAGAATGAATAAGAGCTGTCTCCTCACCGCATACAAATGCACCGGCGCCATAACGAAGTGTTATATCAAAATTAAAACCTGTACCAAATATATTATTACCAAGCAATCCATATTCTCTGGCCTGGTTTATTGCAATTTTTAACCTTTCGATAGCAAGAGGGTATTCGGCACGGATATAAATCAATCCATTGTCTGCGCCGATACTGTATCCACAAATGGCCATAGCCTCAAGAACGGAGTGTGGGTCGCCTTCAAGAACCGAACGGTCCATAAATGCTCCGGGGTCACCTTCATCTGCATTACAAACAACATATTTTTCATCGGACTGGTTTTTACGGGCCAGTTCCCACTTGAGACCAGTTGAGAACCCGGCTCCACCACGACCCCTCTGACCGGAATCTTTAACCTCCTTAATAACTTCTTCAGGGGTCATTGCAGTCAGTACTTTTCCAAGTGCCTGGTATCCATCCCGGGCAATATACTCATCAATATTCTCAGGGTTAATGAAACCACAATTGCGAAGAACTATCCTGAGTTGTTTTTTAAAAAATCCCATATGTTTGGAATCTGAAATTGATTCCTTAGTGACAGGATCTTTATATAAAAGCCTGGTTACTTTTCTTCCTTTTATTACATGTTCTTCAACAATGGTCTGAGCATCTTCAGGTTTAACCTGGACATAGATTGTATTGTCAGGCATAACTTTTACAATGGGTCCTTTTTCACAAAAGCCAAAACAACCTGTCAGTATAACCTGTACAGAATCCATTAAACCCTTTGCTTCGAGTTCATCTCTTAAATTGCAGACAATAGCATCACTTTCTGAAGAATGGCAACTTGTGCCACCACAAACCAGAAGATGCATACTGTATTTTGACATAGTTTTTCCTCCTTATACATTTAAGTCAATAGTTTGGTAATTCACAGGTATGATGCCATCAACAAGTTCTCCTGTTTTTATGTATTTTTCAATTATCTGATCTGCTCTTTTAAGATCAACAAAACCAAATACTACCGGATCTTGTCCCGGGAGTTTAACTTCAATTGTCGGTTCTGCATAACAGTAACCCATGCAGCCTGTCTGGGTTACAACTGCTGCAACATTTCTCCTCTCGAGTTGTTCCGAAAAAAACTCCATGATGGTCCTGGCTCCTGATGCTATACCACACGTTGCCATTGCAACTTTCATCTGAACAACATTCTCAGGATCAATAGCTTTAGTCCGGATGCCCAACCCGCTTTTTAATTCTTCGCGTTTCTTCTTCAGATCAGCGAGTGACGTGATTTTTGACATTCTTTTATCTGTTAAGTTTAATTTTTATAAGTGGCAATCTTCTTACCTTTTGCGCACTTAAATTTATTTATTTTTTTCTTTTATGGCACTGTTATTACCTGTTGTATTACGACTATAATAATTTTTACGGCGCAAAGATAATCAATTAGTGTGAATAAAATAACATTGTGAATAAAATAACACAACATTATAATTGTTCTAAATAAAGATAGTTAGATGGCTCTTTTATCAGGGGTCATTTAACAAAACGGCAATGAATTCTGAAAATGTAAAATTCATAAAGTAATACCTCAATTGCAAGATCAGATTTTATTTTGTTCTCTTAAAAATATGAAAATTAGCTCGTTATTTCAATTTGTAATGGCTAAATTTGATAAGAATGATCTAGTTATTTTAGTAAGAGATAAGATAAACAAATCATGTTAGTTAAATCTGTCTCAATAAAATGCTTTATTTTTCTGTTACTTTTTTCAGGTACTAAGGTTATTGCCCAGGTGTCGCCATAGCTGGGATAGAAGAGGTCGAAGTTTTTCTTAGTAAAATAGAGTCTGAACATTTCGTTAAAAAGAGTGGCATTCCCGTTTCCCATTAATTTATGGAACTCATGATGCCATGGAGTGATTACCGTATTCCATGGATCCGCTCCGAGTGCAAAAAAGAAGGTTGATTCAACTCCCATCTCATGAAAATCTGCATGAACCTGTGCCCTGTGCCCTGTGCCAGTAAGTCTATACATGAAAATATGAATCCAGTCGTTTCCCTTTCTTCATCCTGTAGTGAACAAAGAGCAGGATAAGCGCTATAGGAAGGATTGATACTGCTACTATTACTGACCATCGGATATCCACTTTGTTAGATAGATATTTATCAATGAAAACTTCAGAAACAATGCAAAATCCGGAAAGTACAAAAAATGCATTTCAAAGCTGGTTGATCTTGAGATATTACAAAAATCCAATCGCAAATGGTTCCTGAAAGTTACCGTAGCGCAACTTATCTTAACATGTGTATTTGGAGGAGTAGGTACAGCTTCAAATGAATCGATAAGATCTTCCATCTCTTCATGTAATTTTACAGCACCAAGGTTAGTCAGTATACCGGAGCACTTGGTTAGATCCAAGCCTTCTGTAAACAGCTGATATAGCCATTGTTTTGATAAAAAGAGGAAGTACCCTTATAAAAGGACTTTTTTCATGTCCCACATTTTGCGATAAAAACCTGGTAATCTGTTTGACGTCGGCTCCGGTCTGCAACTGATATTTGACAATCTTAAGTATCTCATCAAAAGTGTAGACTCCGAGCCTCAGATCAATTTCAGGCAGAACAAAGAGTGAAAAATTTCGCAAGGTTTTACATGGAAATTTTTTCCTCAGGTTTACAGGTACCTCGATACGGAGAACCCCTCTCTTTTGTTTTTTCACTTTTTCTTTCTCTTCGAGATAAATCTTTTGAAGAGAGAACATATAAACTGAGACGATATATTCTGTAACTGATATATTATAACTCCGTGCAATCTCAAAAAGTTTATCAAGAGCAATTTCCGAACGGATTACTTTCAAACGTGGCTTTTGATCGAGACTGAAAGGCAAATGCCATGCCTTTGTCAATTTTCCCGGAGGAGGTATTCTTTTCCTGAAAAATCTTTTATACCCGTCTTCCATCTCCTCTTCAGTTATAGGGCTTTCAGGTAATATAATTCCTTCTGTATAAGAAATGATGTTCCCGGTTAATCTGAAATATGTATAAAGAAGCGACTTAAGATATTCGAAGTCACCGCCACCATCTGTGAGAATGTGTATAAACTCAACAGATATTCTGTTTTCTTTGACCAGTATCCGGTATAGCGGCTCATTTTTCCTCTTGGCTGCAAATGCCGTACAGGGTATCTTTTCTTCTGTTTGAATTCGTGGAAACTGATTATTGTATTCAAGATAGTACCAGAACAATCTGCTTCCTAGTGATACACTGAAGTAGGGAAAACGTCTGGATGTAATCTCTACGGCTTCTTTGACCGCTGAGAATTTAATCGGTTTTTTAAGAAAAGCAGTTATCCTGAATACTGATGTCAACTCTCCCGACATTATTGCAGGGAACAGCTTAGCTGCATTATCAAGCTTTAACCATCCGATCTCCTGAATAGATTTTGTATCGATCCCCTTTCCCTTCATGAATAATGTAAAATTACGAAAAGTTAATCAATTTAAGTGTCAGCGATAGAACGTAATCAGGATGAATTCATATTAAAAATTCCTACTTTTGTTTTTCTGTTATAGAATATTCACTTTTTTAATATATTAATCATGAGAAGATTACGTTTGCTTCAAATTATAATTTGTCTCTTATTATCAGCCACGATACTGGTTAATACAACAAAAGCACAAATGCCTCAACGTGGGGGAAATCAGGTTGCTATAATGGGATGGACCGATGATACTCATTATCAGTTCCGAAACTTTGATTCAGATAAAAACCTTGTTATTCAGAGCGTTGATATAAAAACCGGGAAGGGAGTTTTAATGCCTGCTTCTAAATCGGAACGGGAGGTATTGGTTCAGGCTCTCCCGGAAGGAACAACATTAGGTATGAACGATGTGATCAGTCCTGATAAAAAAAGCGCTATCATCATAAAAGATAATGATCTGTTCTTTTTTACAACAGGTGATAAAGAATTGAGAAGATTAACCAACGACAAAACTCCGGAGGTAAATACACGTTTTTCTCCTGACGGAAAGAAGATTGCCTATACAAAAAATAAGGATCTGTATGTGTATAATCTTACTGACAATAAGGAGACAAGACTAACATTTGATGCTTCAGATAAAATTTATAATGGCTATTGTTCATGGGTTTATATGGAGGAGATACTGGAGAGACCCAGCCATTATGCCGCATTCTGGTGGTCACCTGACGGGAATAAAATAGCATACCTGAGAACTGATGAGACCGATGTCCCTCTTTTCACTCTCAACAGGTTAGATGAACTTGATGGTATACATGGCCTTATAGAAGCTACTCCATATCCGAAACCAGGTGACCCAAATCCAAAGGTAAAGATGGGCATTGCAGATATTGCAACCTCTAAAACCACATGGGTAAAAACCGATTATAATGTTGACCAGTACATTGCATGGCCATTCTGGACTCCTGATAGTAAGAAGCTTGCGATACAGGTAATTAATCGCGATCAGAATGATATTATTTTCATCCTGACTGATGCATCAACTGGTGATTACACGCAGATATTCAATGAAAGAAGAAAGACATGGGTTGAATTCCATGAGGATATTTATGTTATGAAAAACGGATCAGGATTTATTGTCAGAAGCTATAGGAATGACTGGGAAAACCTTTACTATTACGCATGGGATGGGAAGCTTATTGCCCCGATTACTAATTTCAATTTCAGGGTAACCAGTATTGACAGGGTTGATGAGGATCTTAAAATGGTTTATTTTACTGCAACCGGACCTGAATCAACTGACAGTCATGCATTCAGGGTAGGTCTCGATGGCAAGAATCTCTTACAGATAACTTCCGGAGAGGGCTCCCATAATGTAAGTATTTCACCTAAAGGAACATACTTCATCGATACATGGAACAGTATAACGAGTCCAGGTTCAATTATTGCCTACAATAAAAGCGGGAAGAAACTAAAAGAGATATATAAATTTGAACAACCGGTATACGATCCTGCAAAGAATTCAAAACCCGAATTAGTAAAAATCATGACATCCGATGGGCTTTTTAATATGCCGGCAATCGTAACTTATCCTCTTAATTTTGATCCTGCAAAGAAATACCCGGTGATCTTTACAATCTATGGAGGTCCTGATTCCAAGAATGTTATAAACAGGTGGCAGGGAAATAATCCATCCTGGTATTCACAGAATGGGATTATAACTTTTACAGTTGATCATCGTGGTTCCGGTCAGTTTGGGAAAAAGGGTCTTGATTATCTTTATCGTTCTCTCGGTAAATGGGAGATCCTTGATTATGAAGATGCTGTAAAGTGGTTACGTACAAAATCATTTGTTGATCCTGCAAGGATGGGTATTACCGGGAGCTCGTATGGCGGGTACATGACCTGTCTGGCATTGACAAAAGCTGCAGATTACTGGACCCATGGTTTTGCCGGATCATCGGTGACAGACTGGCGTCTTTATGATGATGTTTATACAGAACGTTACATGAATACACCTCAAGATAATCCTGAAGGTTATAAAGATGGGTCGACTCTTACTTTTGTTAAAAACTATAAGGGTAAACTATACCTGACCCATGGAGATATGGATGACAATGTTCACATGCAGAATTCCATATACCTCATTTCCAGACTGGAGGACGAAGGTAAGATATTTGAATTTATGTTATATCCTGAAGGCCGTCATGGCTGGGGAGGGGCAAAAGCAGTGCATTCAAAAAATGAAGCAAATAACTTCTGGTTATGGAATTTTTTTGGGAAGTGAAAGGCCCATGAACTCTTCAAAAAACCTTACTGTACCTTAATAATAACCTTTGTGTCCCTTTGTAGTAAAAAATAACTTGATCGAAATGAATTTACATAGGTTTGTTTTCCTAAATGTCTTTTTGTTAATTACTGTTATTGCAAATGGTCAGAATGATCAGACCACTAAAATCCACAGGCCTGACGGTATTTATGCCGATTTTAATACAAATAAGGGGAAGATCTCTGTTCTGCTCGACTATAAGAAAGCACCAATGACTGTGGCTAACTTCATAGGACTTGCTGAAGGTACTCTTACAAATGCTTCCTATCCGTCAGGTATACCATTTTACAATGGGTCAATATGGCACAGGGTAGTAAAAGGCCATGTAATTCAGGGCGGCGAGCCTGCAATTATGAAAGATCCTGCAAATTCGGATGTTAACTCAACAGGATATGAGATACCGAATGAGATAAGCGATCTGAGCCATAATAAGGCGGGGATGATAGGAATGGCTAATGACGGTCCAAACACAAATACATGTGAGTACTATATAACCCTGGCAGACAGGTCCTATCTTGATGGTAACTATACACTTTTCGGGGAAGTTGTCGATGGTATGGACGTTGTGAATAAGATAGAAAAGGGAGATACAACTCGTTCAATCATAATTGTCAGAGAAGGTTCCGAAGCTGAAAAGTTTATTGTGAAAGATGATACTTTTAAAGAACTTGTGGACAAACAGTGGAAAAAAGTTAATTATGAAAAGGTATTAAGAAAGTCGAAAGAGGAGAAGTTTATTACCGAAAATTGGCCGGACCTTGATACTTTGCCTGATGGTTTGAGATATAAAGTAATAGTAGAGGGAAAAGGTAAAACGCCTGTGGAGGGCTCTGTGCTTATTATAAAATATAGTGGGAAACTAATTACTGGTTTAAGTTTTGTAAGTTCAGCTGATAAAGGGAAACCGGTACCTGGATCAAAACCTGTTGATTTTTACCATATCTTGGGAAATGATGGACTCGTAAAAGGATTGAACGAGGCATTAAAGGATATGAAAGCAGGAGAAAAGAGACTTCTCGTGGTGCCACCTGAGCTGGCTTATGGGAAAAATACCGGGTTTTATGGGAAAGAGATACCTGGTCAGAAAAGGTTTGTAATATCACCTGGTGAAACACTTATTCTTGAGGTTACAATGATTAAGTTTAATCGTTAAGAATTATTTGATTAACATTCAGGCTGGGATGAATTATTGTTTATTAATTTGGTAACCAAATTGTGATCAAAACTTTAGGCACTCCAAACTACAAATTCAAAACTTATGATAATAGGTGTCCTCAAAGAAACCGGTACAGAAAACAGGGTAGCCATCCTTCCTGCTGAAGTTGTTGTACTTAAAAATATGGGTATCGATGTATTGGTTGAGAATAATGCCGGTGAAAGGGCTTTTGCTTCGGACTTAGCTTACAGGACTGCCGGAGCCCGATTGGTTGAACGAAAGGAGGTTATTTCTGAAGCTGAAATGTTGCTTTCTGTCAATCCTCCGGTCGAAGATGATATCAATTCATTTAAGGAATGGCAGGTACTATGCTCTGTTCTTAATCCCGTAGTGAACAGCAAATGGATAGAAAAAGCACGTCTTCGAGGTTTATCAGTTCTTGCACTTGATCTGATACCCAGAACAACGCGGGCACAGTCAATGGATATCCTCTCCTCGATGGCTACAGTTTCAGGCTATAAAGCTGTGCTTGAAGCTGCATCTTTGCTGCCAAGGTTCTTCCCTATGTTCATGTCGGCAGCCGGAACAATCAAACCATCGCGTGTGCTTATTTTGGGTGCCGGTGTCGCAGGATTACAGGCTGTTGCCATTGCCAGAAAACTTGGTGCAATAGTTGAAGTATTCGATGTAAGAGCTGCAGTAAAAGAGGAGGTCAAAAGTCTCGGAGGGAAATTTATTGAAGTTGAAGGAGCAAAGGAAGATGTTGCGGCAGGCGGATACGCTGTAGAACAAACAGAAGAGTTTAAAAGAAAACAACAGGAACTCATACAAGAACATGCAATTGCATCAGACGTTGTAATTGCTACCGCTCAGATACCTGGAAGGAAAGCCCCTGTTCTTTTGCTGAAAGAGACAGTTTATTCAATGAAACCCGGATCTGTTATTATAGACCTGGCAGCTTCATCGGGTGGCAACTGTGAATTGACTGAAAATGGGAAAAACATAATAATCAATGGGGTTAATATTATCGGAAAATCCGACTATCCGTCCGATATGCCATCTGATGCCAGCAAAATGTTCGGGTGTAATATTATTAATCTGCTGAAGATAATGGTTGATAAGAATGGTAAACTCATTCTTAATATGCACGATGAGATCATAAACGGAACGACCGTTGTATATGGCAAAGAGTATATAAGTCAGAGAGTTAAGCAATTGCTAAATATTAATTAACATATATCATGGAAAACATTCTTGGATTTTTCTTATTGCATCGGGAGGCAATTTTCAGTGTTATCCTGTCAATATTCCTTGGTATTGAAGTCATCAGCCATGTTCCTGCTATTCTCCACACACCGCTCATGTCAGGTGCCAATGCGATCCATGGTGTAGTAATTATCGGTGCAATAATTGTGATGGGGCACGCTGAAACTACTGGATCGATGATACTGGGCTTTCTGGCTGTAGTTCTAGGTACGCTTAACGTTGTCGGCGGTTTTGTTGTTACTGACAGAATGCTGGAAATGTTTAAAAAAAAGAAGTAGTAACCTGAATATAAATCGATTCTTATGGACCAACTCCATCAACTACATACCGGGATCTCAATATTGGAGATGACTTATATTATTGCTTCAGTGCTTTTCATTTTCGGATTAAAAATGTTGAGCCACCCTCTCACGGCGCGACGAGGTAATGCTCTTGCAGCTATTGGAATGGCAATGGCTGTTATTGCAACAATTCTGTTTCATCAGAAGGAGGGTAAGCCAATTGGAAATATCGGTCTCATTCTTACAGCAATAGGAATTGGTAGTATTATCGGATGGGTTATTGCAAAACGGGTCAAAATGACCGCAATGCCACAACTGGTATCATTCTTTAATGGTATGGGGGGTGCTGCAGCAGCTCTTATTTCTATGATGGAATTTCCACATATAAGTCCCGGGTTGATAGCAAAAAGTGGTATGGCAAATGGCCAAGTGCTTGCAATACTGCTGGGACTTATGATAGGAACTGTTTCCTGGGCAGGAAGTATGATCGCTTTTGGAAAGCTTGATGGACGGATAGGTGATATGCGTATAAAAGCAATGAAGTATGTGAATCTGACAATACTCACTATACTGATTGGATTCATAATTTATATTATGACGCGTCATGTTCAGGCCAGCAGCGAACTTACTCCATTTGTTTATATAATGTTTTTAATTTCAGTTATATACGGTGTTCTGTTCGTTATGCCGATCGGTGGCGCTGATATGCCTGTGGTTATTTCATTATTGAATTCATTTACAGGAGTAGCAGCCGCCATGGGAGGATTTCTTTATAATAACCAGGTTATGCTTACCGGTGGGATACTAGTCGGATCAGCAGGAACAATTCTGACTATTCTAATGTGCAGGGCAATGAACCGGTCATTGCTAAACGTTATTGTAGGTGTGTTTGGAGGAGGGGGCCAGACACATGTAGATGTTACTGGTTCTGTTAAAGAGATATCAATTTCAGATGCTGCGGTTCTTCTGAGCTACTCGAAGAAAGTGGTAATTGTTCCCGGTTATGGTCTTGCAGTTGCACAAGCTCAGCATATCTGTCATGAATTAGATAAACTACTGGAAGAGAAAGGAGTAGAGGTTAAATACGCTATTCACCCTGTTGCCGGACGTATGCCTGGTCATATGAATGTATTGCTTGCTGAAGCTGATGTGCCCTATGAACAGCTTATTGAGAGTGATGAGATCAATCCTGATCTTCCTAATACTGATGTTCTTGTGGTAATTGGCGCCAACGATGTCGTCAATCCGGCAGCTGAAGATGATCCTTCAAGCCCTATTTACGGAATGCCTATCATCAAGGCACGTGATGCTAAAAACATAATTGTTATGAAGCGCGGTATGGGCAAAGGTTATGCGGCTATCGAAAATATGCTCTTCTATAATGATAAGACCAGGATGTTATTTGGTGATGCAAAGAGCACTCTGCAGAACCTGGTTAATGAAGTTAAAAGTCTGTAGTACAGTATAATATATAATAGTCGTGTTGAAGTAAATATTACTTTTCAGAAGATTTAAATCCTATTATTGCTCGATTTTTCTGTTCCAATTCCTGCTCTTTCTCTTCTTCAGTTAACATGAACATAATTATAACATTTAACGTACCACTTAAAATTTAAACGAATTGCAGGCGGCATTTGATTTAATTATATTGTAAAAATTTGTATCATGAATAACATCAGCAGTAAGCTTAGTCTATTGCGAATACTATTAAAGACTTATGGAGTCGATGTATATATAATACCTTCCACAGATCCCCATATGGGAGAATATATTCCTGAACACTGGCGTCTGATCACCTGGCTTACCGGCTTCACTGGTTCGGCAGCGACAGTCGTCATAACTGATTCATTTGCAGTATTATGGACTGACTCAAGATACTTTATACAAGCTGAGAACCAGTTATGTAATTCAGGTTTTGTCCTTATGAAACCTGCTCTGAGTGAAAAGAAGGATTTCATTGACTGGATGGTTGACAATATAATTGCCGGCAGCAAAATTGGACTTGACGGTAGAATCTTTTCAATTGAAAAGTCGAGGAAGATTGAAAAGTCATTAGAGGGTAAAAACATATCTTTTGATTTTAATTGTGATCTTATTTCCGGATTATGGACCGACCGGCCACCGATGCCCCAGTCTCTCGCATTTGATCATTCAACCCGTTTCTGTGGAAAGGAAAGGTCCGTAAAAATAGCTGAAGTCCGGGAACAAATGCGAATTAAGGGAATTGACTATCAACTTCTCACTTCGATAGATGATATTATGTGGTTGCTTAATATCAGGGGAAATGATATTAAATACAGCCCTATGCTGATATCATTTGCTGTCATCGGCGAAAAACAGATCCTCTTATTTGTAGATGAGAATAAAATCCCTTTAAAACTTGCTTCTGAATTCGACAAACTAGATATTGTGTTGTTGCCTTATGATGAAATAGCCTGGGTATTATCAACTTTGTCACCCGATTCCACTATTCTGCTAAATCCTATAACAACTTCTGCAAACCTCTTTAATTCAATCCCTCATGGGATGAAAATAATTGAAGATCTTACAATTCCGACCCGTTTAAAAGCAGTTAAAAACAGAGTTGAGATTGATAACATCGGGAAAGTTATGGTAAGGGATGGAGTAGCTTTGACTAAGTTTTTCTTCTGGTTAGAGCAAAATTCTGGTTCAGACCAAATATCAGAACTTTCCCTTGGCGAAAAATTAAATAACTTAAGGTTTGAAAATGAAAATTATCTCGGTCCAAGTTTTTCCACAATTGTTGCATTTAAAGAACATGGAGCATTACCGCATTATTCAGCAACCATCGGATCAGATCATGAAATAGGGACGAATGGGATTCTTCTCGTCGACTCAGGGGGGCAGTACCTGGATGGTACCACTGATATTACCAGAACCATTGCAATCGGGAGGCCAACTGACAGGCAGAAACATGACTTTTCATTGGTACTGAAAGGGGCAATAAACCTTGCGCTTGCAAAATTTCCTGCTGGGACTAAGGGCTACCAGATTGATTTATTGGCACGTAAAGCATTATGGGAGAATGGACTGAATTATGGTCATGGAACAGGCCATGGTGTTGGATTCTGCCTCAATGTCCACGAGGGACCGCAGAATATTGGTTCCGGGTCAGGAACAGACTCAAAAACTTCTATCGAAGCCGGGATGCTGATTTCTGATGAACCTGCCATTTACAGGGAAGGTGAATATGGGATCAGGATCGAAAACCTTATACTCTGTTTTGAGGATGAAGAGACTGAATTCGGAAAGTTCCTGAAATTTGATACTGTTTCTCTTTGTTATATCGATAAATCTCTGATCGACATTTCTTTACTTAATCAGAAAGAGATAGACTGGATCAATTCTTATCATTCTGAAGTTTTTGAAAAGCTTGGCCCGCATCTGACATCTGAAGAAAAAATGTGGCTCAAGGATAAAACAATCTCACTTTAAGAAATTAAGAACGAAGAATAAACGAACTTTGAATTGAGAATTGGTAAAATACTTCTGACTTCTGATTTCGAATGTTCTTCCTTCTTACTTCATAATATCCTTCATAAGGACAACATCCATAACCGGAAATTCAGTAATCCGTAATCGCGCGCATCCGTAAGGAACAAGAGTAATTATTTCAGCATCTCCTTCGGGTTTTACCGGACTTAACGGAGGAACATCAGCAGAATTATTCTTCATCGACCATTCCGGAATTTTCATACCTCTTGCCCTTATGATCACAGGTGCATCCTGGGTCCATGCTGAATATTTTCCTGAATCGGCTGACCAGATCATATCGCCCTTGTCGGAAAAAGGATATTTGCTCACAGGATTTTCTGTCACTTTTAATCCCCGCATGATATTTGTCTTGTCAATAAGTAATCCGTAGTTCCATTCACTTTTAGGATCAATCTCCCAGTCCACGCTTCCTTTGTAACTGCAATTATCATAGTTGATTTTGACACTCTTGTATTCCTTATCAATGCGTAATGAAAAATAGACCGGACCACGCAGAATGGCCAATGAATTATTGTAATGCTTTTCAATACGCAGCTGCATCGGCAATTCTACGAATATCTGATCACCATTTTTCCATCTCTCTTTCATTCTGTATGTTGAGACGTTTTTTACTCTGACAGTATTGTTTTTGAATTTTATAGTCACCGAATCGGCCCATCCGGGAATCCTCAGATCAATTGGAAACCTGACTGATTTTTCTGTATTTATTGTCAGTTTAACAGTTCCGCTAAATGGATAGTTAGTCTCTTCTGATATTGTCACCTCATTAGCGTTTGCGACTCTGGCTTTAACAATTGACGGGCCATAAGTTACAAGAGCAAGCCCATTGTCATTTGTCGCCATCCACATACTCTCTATAAACTTGGGCCAGCCCTGATGCATATTTGCCAGGCAGCACGCGTAGTTAGGCATGAGGCCGTAAATATTGGAATAATCTCCGTTTGTGGCCCAGTCTCTTTTGGCTGCTGAGACTAGTACCTGGTTAGCTTGCTGATCATACTGGTGAGACCAAAAATCAGGCATGGTTGTACCGGGCAGAGAATTGTATGCAAGAAGTTCAAGTCTGTCGGCCAATGTGTTATTTCCAAAGATCTCATATAGTTCTTCAAGAGAAAACATATATTCAACCACGGAGCATAACTCGGTTCCATGGCTCGGACTTTGGCCTGACAGATGTTCATCTCCTGAGAATCTTCCTCCCGGTTGTCCATGATTAAGATCGTATTTTTTAATCCCTGAAAAAACCGCATTCTTAAATCTTTCATCCTTTGATTGCTGGTACCATAAACCAGGATATTTTATTGCCATTGCATTATTTACAACATGTGCTGTCAAACCGTCCGGTCCCCAGTTAAGCGGTATCTTCTTATCAGTAACAGCGGCTGAATCCCATGGAAATTTTTCATAGTAGGTTGTCCAGTCAGAGCTGTTTTTTTGAATCAATGCGATTGTTTCAAGAATCCATGGTTGCCCTGTCTGTCTGTATAACCAATATCCTGTAACTGCATTTTCCATTGCACGAACTCCCCGCCAATCTTTGTCGGGCCAGTCGGGTTGTGAGTCGTGGAGATATCTGAAATATTTTGTAAGAACATCTATTGCGCGTTTATCTCCGGTTGCTTCATAATATTGCATCAGGACTTTGTTTGCTACTGCAAGCGGCCATCTGTCTTTGTTTTTAGCCGGCCCATACCAGCCTGTATCACTGCTGCTTGCAAGTATCGGTTCAATCCATGTTTTTACTTTACTGATCAGGTGTTCATCGTTAAGAAGATATGCAAGCGGAACAAGACCATCAAGATAATAGGGACCTCTTTCCCACGCCTCACCATTGCCCCCGCGCCATGATGAATTAATCAGGTCGGGCCAGAAATCATCAAGATTTCCTGTAAGACCTGCTGCCTGAGCCTCTAATTGCGACTTTAGCCATCCGGCAGGTTTTACTATTCCGAGCGGTAGTTTTATGTATGCGTTTTTCAGCAATGGCTCCGGATTGCTTTTGTAATTTATATTTAAATTCTTTTTACCGCAACCAGTGAAAAGCAATAATGATATGAGGAAGATAAGCGAATAGTATTTCTTCATTTTTATAAAGTCTGATTAATCGGTGGATAATTTTCTTTAGTAAAAGTCTATTCTGTCTTCAAAGCATTTGCCGGATTCATGATTGCTGCCTGATAAGCCTTGTAACTGATAGTTATGAATGTAATAAGGATTGTAAGCAACGCTGCTATCAATAATAATAGTACCCCGATCTTTGTCCTGTAGACATAATTCTCGAGCCATCTACTCATAAAAAGGTAGGCAACAGGGACCGCGACCACAATTCCAATTACAACGAGTATAAGGAAGTCCTTTGAAATCAAACCGAGTATTGTATTCTCGCTTGCTCCGAACACTTTTCTGATACCAATCTCTTTTGTTCTTTGCTCGACCATATAAGAGGCTAATCCAAATAATCCCAGACACGCGATGAGGATCGCCAGAATGGTAAAAATTGTAAAGATCAATCCTCGTTTCTCATCAGCTTCAAATTGACTGTTAAACCTGTCTGTAAGATATGTATAAACAAATGGCTGATCGGGGAATATTTCCTTCCATTTCTTTTCTATAAAAGTGAGGGTCGGTTGGGTTTCTTTTCCACTGAGTTTGATATATATGACATTATTAAGAGGACGATACGCCAGGAGAAGAGATTCGATGCCATTGTACATACCTGTCTGATGATAATCCTTCATTACCCCAATTACTCTGGCCCTGAGTGTGTTGGCATCGCCGGCTTCAATTTTCTTCCCGATGGGTTCTTTCCATCCCATTCGGTTTACAAATGTTTCATTCACCACGACGGCAGAAAGCGTATCTGATGGCATGTCTTTCTGAAAGTTACGACCACTGACCATTTTTATACCCATGGTTTCAATAAAATCGTAATCTACAACAGTAAAATTTACTCCTTTCTGTGCCATTCCCTGATCTGTTTCCACATTGAAGATGAGCTTTCCGGAGCCTTCGCCAACACGGCTGTTTGTGGAGGTCACAAATTTTATATTTGGGTTATCAAGCAGGCCCTGTTTCAGTACAGGATATTTACTTATCATTGGTCCATTGAGTTGAAGTCCTATGACATTCTTCTGATCAAATCCCTGATCCATCGTCTTTAGGTAATTTAACTGCCTGAATACTATCAGGGTGCAGATAATCATAATTACCGAAACGGTAAATTGTATAATAACCAGAATTTTGCGGAATGAACTGCCTACAGATCCCTGTGTGATATCTCCCTTAAGCACTGTAACCGGACTGAACCTGGAAATAAAAAAAGCAGGGTAACTTCCTCCGAAAATGCCCACAAGAATCACAACTGCGAGTAAACTCAGTATCACAACCGGACTATAAATGACTTGAAGATTAAAGGACTTCCCGGCAAGATGGTTGAATATTGGTAATAATATTATTATTAATACAATGCTGATTATAAGCGAAATAAGAGTAAATACTAATGATTCGGATAAGAACTGAAACACCAGCGGAGTGCGTCGCGAACCGACTACTTTTCTCATTCCAACTTCACGCGCCCGTCTGCTTGAACGTGCTGTAGCCAGGTTCATGTAATTCATCGCTGCAATGAGTACCAGGAATATAGCTACAATACCAAAAATGTACACATAAGTGATACTGCCTGTTGGCTCAGGTTCATTTGCATTTGTTGAAAAAAGATGGATCCTGGTGATCGGTTCAAGATTGTATGACATTGTAATATTCATTGGACCGAATATTGGCTTCATATAGGTCTCATACATACCCAGCATCTTTTTCTCAAATGCCTTAACATTGAAATTCTTAGGAAATAACAGATAAGTATATACTCCGAAATTACCCCAGTTCCCAAGTTGTTTCGGCAAATTATTCCTTGAAGCCACAGCATCAAACCGGAAATGAGAGTTAGAGGGAACATTCTGAATTACACCTGTGACCTCATAAGTATCGGTTCCTGTTGTAAGTGTTTTCCCGATTGGATCGGATTTCCCAAAGTATTTGTTAGTTATCTTTTCAGTAAGAATGATTTTTTTCGGTTCCAGCAGCGCGGATTTAATATCCCCTTTTATTACTTTATAAGTAAATATGTCAAAGAGAGTCGAATCAACATAAAAGAAGTTCTCCTCGTTGAATTCTTTATCTTCAAATTTATAGAGAGCACGGGGCATATTAATAAACCTTACGAATGACTGAACCTCAGGATAGTCATGTACTACCTGGGGTCCAAATGGAATTTGTGCAAAAATCCAAGTGAATTTGTCATCAGGTTCTTTTATGGAAGTTGACACTCGATAGATATGGTCCGCTTTCACATGGTAACGATCGTAGCTCACCTCATCCGCAACATAAATTATTAGAAATAATGCACTGGAAATACCTAATGTAAGTCCAATGATATTCAGAATACTATACCCAAAGTGTTTAAGTATGTGTCTGATAGCTGTTTTTATAAGGTTTTTTAACATCAGAAGGGCATTATGTTAGTTTGACGATGTGATAAAACAATACTAAAATATTCTTGATGGCTACAATAGATATGATATTAACAGGAGATTAACATAATACAATCCTTCTCTACTTTATCTACCATATTGCCTTTAGCTTAAACTCTTTTCCTTCAATTCCCTATTTATCCTCAATTACCTTCACCTGGTCGAACCATGCAATACCCTTACCCGGCATCTTCAGTATGAGGTTTGTCTTAAACCGGGCCAGGGTATCTTCAGGAATTGTTACAAATGTTACATATTCTCTCCAGAGGTTATCAGGAACAAATCTTGCCCGGCTGAATTCTCCAAGTAAAACTTCTACATATTGAGGCATCTCAGTTTTTCCATAAAGACGAGTATTTTCCGGTTTCGTTACAAAGAAAAATCTTTGTTCAGGGTCAGATTTTGCCCAGATCGAAATTGTATAGGTTGCACCTGCTTTTACAGGGAATGGGAAAAACCTGATAGCCAGACTTTTATTTTCAACAGGGGTGATTAACCTCAGAGAATGATTGCCCTCAAAATATTCCCTTGTATCTAGAAAATAAGTTGCTCCCCTGTCACCTCCGGGTCGTGCATAACATGCTGAAGGTAATCCGGGAGCCGTAAGATCTTCAAACCCGGCATCCTTAATCAGGTTTATATTTCCGGCCTCTGATATTTGCCTTTCAGGTTTAATGCTGACAAGATAAACCTGCGATCCGAAAGGTGCAAGCCGATCAGAAATTATTCCTCCCTTGACCTGAACAAAACGGTTTTCGAACAAGACTCTTGCTTTCCCGTTATTAATTCCTGTCACCCTGAATGAAGTGCTGACGGGTTCATTTATTCTGTTAACCGCCATTATTGCCAGTTGACCATTATGAACTCTTGAAGTAACTAAAACATTCTTGGAGTACGACTCCACGACCAAGGGCTCTTCATCAGAAAGAAGCCAGGGGGTCAATTCTGCGACTTCCATAGCCATTCTTCCGCATTCATTCCATGTTGCAACCGATTTTGGAAAATAGTTAAGTCCCTGCCGTACAAAGTATTGGATACCGGTAGCTCCATTAATTATTGACTGCCATGTCATAGACCTTATTTCCTGGATAGTAGGTTCTCGACTCCACAATTCTCCGCCACCGAATGCCTGAGGTACTATCCAGAAAGGTCTCTTACCCTTAAACTCAGTTCTTAACTGATCAGCTACTTCCCCTGGCATTGTTGCTGGTAAATTAGGTATTGGGTATGGATCTGCCATAACAATATCGAGAGCATCGGAATATTTTTTTGAAGCTATAAATGGTGCCATAAATACTATTGAAACCGGATGCCATGGATCGTTTTCTTTGACAGTTTTGTAAACCTCTTCCAACTGCTCAGGTGTTATATTACTTCCGTTTGGCTCATCTGAGATATACCAGCCAAGCAATGCCGGATGATCCCTGAAGGTTTTAATTTCAGAGATCAGTCGTTTACTTTTCTCTTCATCACTCAGACCTTCTATTTTCGACCCTACACCGCCACCTCCTGATACTGAAAGTAGGTTATAATTTACCTTCATTCCCAGTTCAGCACAGCGATCCATATATACTTTTCTTTCATTAAAAGTCTCCGGCCCGATCTTCTGGTAAGGTGAAATCATATTAAAACCCTTTACAACTTCCTCTTCCGGCAAAGTGGGATAAACCGGTGAATAACAGTAAAAACCGAAAGCGAAGAACTGCCGTCTGTTTACAATTAATCCTCCTGTGAGCCGGTCTGTTTTTACTTCATTTGATTTATAGGAAAGGACAACAAGATTTGTTGATGCCTGGTATATAACTCCGGGACTGGTTGTTATTATGATTTTAGCTTCAATTTTATAAACAGAAGGAGATAAATTGAGTGAAAAGGGTACCCTTAAAATTTCTTTACCCGGCTTTCCATTCCATGTCGTCAGAGTATCCCTGCCATTTTTTATATTGATCGATAAATTTTTCTGCACCAGAACAGGAGGTACATGGAGAAGGAACTCTCCATTCTTCTCAAAAGAATAAAAACTCTGACGTGAATTTATTTTAAAGTAAGATGAATCAATGTATTGGCAAAATAGAATGCAGGGTAAAAAAACCAGAACGCTTATAAGAAGATATTTTCTTAGGATTCTCATGTTAAGAATATGGAAATTCACATTATCGATCTGTAAAAATAAACAGTTTTAGCGAAGGTCTTTAAAATCCTCACCTTTATTTAATTATCTTTGATATGAATAAAATTTATTAGTTGAAGAGCCGATTCTTCTCAATATTAATTTTTCTTTTTCCCCTGCTATTGACATTTGCATCAGGTGCTTATGCTCAGCCGAAACGTTTACAATTTGTGCAACTGACACCTGATGATGGACTTTCTTCTTCAATTGCTTCCTGTATCATTCAGGATCATAAAGGTTTGATGTGGATAGGTACCACTGATGGGCTGAACCGATATGATGGTTTTAATTTTGTTATATATAGAAATGTTCCCGGAGATTCAACCAGCATTGCAGATAATGTTATAAGAACAATTTTTGAAGACCACAATAAGAATTTATTAATAGGTACTGAGAATGGTTTGAGTTTGTATGACAGAGGGAAAGACCGGTTTCTGAATTACGTTTCTGATAAATCATCTCCATTAAAAGGAATAAATTGTGTAGTATCAAAAATTATAGAGGATTCAACAGGAAACTTATGGCTCGCTACAACTGTGGGGCTGATCTATTTTGACCGAATGAAAAACAAAATAACTCAATATGTTCATGATCAGAAAAATCCGGTGAGTCTTAGTAATGATTATGTTGAATCTGTATTGACAGACAAAAACGGCAGGCTGTGGGTAGCAACAAGAAAAGGATTAAACCTTTTTCTTTCGGAATCGGGAACATTTAAATGTATCACCAATGATAATACGGGTACCGATGAATTGGGAAATAAGATTTTCCAAAATATCGCTGAAGACCTGGAAGGAAATATCTGGTTTGGGAGTACCGAGGGACTTTATTGTCTGAAAAACAATTCAAACCTCGCGACAGAACATTTGATACATTACCAGCATGATGTCAACGATAAATCCAGTCTTTCAATTGATCTGGTCAGATCCCTTTATGTTGATAAATCGGGAAATTTATGGATTGGTACTGATAATGGAGGAATAAATTTATTCAATAAGGAAAAACAGTCTTTCTGGCATTACAGGAAAGATGATTATGATCTGCAGGGTTTGCGTAACGAAGCGATTGAAGCAATCTATCAGGACAAATCCGGAAACTTATGGTTTGGCACTTATACAGGAGGGTTAAATATAGCTATAAGTAACAGGGATGCTATAATTAAATATCAAAACCTGCCAGGCGCTCCTCTTAGTTTGAGTCATAATACTGTAACTTGTTTCTCAGAAGACAATGAAGGTCAGATATTGGTGGGAACTGATGGAGGAGGATTGAATATTTTTGATATGAAGATCAATCGTTTCACAAGATTCAATTTAGAAAATTCCTCATTGACCAGCAACGCAATACTTTGCGTACTTGAAGATTCCAGAAAGCGAATCTGGCTTGGAACCTGGGCCGGAGGACTTGTTAAATTTGATCTCAGATCGGGATCTTTTACATCCTTTACAACAAAAAACAGCGGCATCCCGGATGATAATATTTATGCTGTCGCCGAAGGTTATGATAATGATTTGTGGATTGGGACTTTTGAGCATGGTTTAATTCATTACCGGATCAAAGAAAATAAAATTACTAAGTTAACACCGGAAAACAGCGGGTTATGCAACCAAATGATCGTTAAAATAGCAAAATATCCGGAGGGACGTTTATTAATCGGGACTGTAAACGGTTTTCAGATTTTTTCTCCTCTCAATAATCAATTCATAACATATACATCTGATCCTCATAATAATAACAGTCTGAGTTCTTCCAGAATAACCGATATCCTGGTTGAGAATGATACATGTGTCTGGATAGGTACACCTGACGGACTTAACAAGTTCAATCCGGAAGCGGGATCCTTTACAAGGTATTATGAAAAAGATGGGTTACCAAGTAATTTTATAAAAGGGCTGGAACTGGATAATTCAGGAGCGCTTTGGGTGACAACAAATAATGGAGTATGCAGGTTTGAATATAAAAGGGATAAGTTTAAAAACTTCAATAAAACCGATGGTTTTCAAAGCAATGAGTTCTCTGAGAGAAGCATCCTGAAAACAAGGGGAGGGGTTCTGTTAATGGGAGGCACCAAGGGCTTCAACTTTGTTTATCCTGAAAAAATTTCTGAAAACAAAAATATCCCGGATATTTTGATTACTGACCTTAAGATTTTTAACAAAAGTGTAAAACCGGGCGATATTAATTCTCCGTTAATTAACAACATTACGGAAACAAAATCTCTGACTTTATCTCACGAACTTTCTGTACTTACCTTTAGTTTTGCTGCGATGGATTTTTCAGCTCCTGAGAAAAATCAATATGCATATAAGATGGAAAACTTTGATAAGGATTGGATCTATCCGGGTAACAAGGGAGAGGCGACTTATACCAGTTTAAATCCCGGAGAATATGTGTTTCGTGTTAAGGGTTCAAATAACGACGGTTTTTGGAATGAAAACGGAACCTCGATCCGGATTACTTTCCTTCCTCCATGGTGGGAAATGTGGTGGTTCAGATTAATAATGATTTCAATAATAATCTTCATCATTGCTTTCATTTTTCTTTTACGTGAGCGGCAATTAAATAAAAAGAAGATAATGCTTGAAAAATTAGTAGCAATAAAGACTTCTGAATTACATGAACTCAATGCCTCAAAAGACAAGTTTTTCTCAATTATCGCACATGATCTTAAAAGCCCTTTCAACACTATTATAGGTTTTAGCGAAATGCAGAAAGAAGAAATAAAATCAAGTGATCTTTCTGGAATTGAGGAGTATGCGGGATTGATAAATACTTCTGCTGTTCAAACATTAAGATTGCTTGAAAATCTGCTGGAATGGGCTAATTCACAAACCGGGAAAATTTTGTTTAACCCCGTACAGATTAACTTATCAGAGCTATTTAGCGAAGAGTTTATTATTTTGAATGATATGGCGGTAGCGAAAAACATTAAACTTAATAGCTTCTTAACTGATGATTTGAAGATTATAGCAGATAAAAATATGATCAAAACCATCCTGCGGAATCTTATATCAAATGCTATAAAGTTTACTCATAAAAACGGAAAAGTGGAAGTTAAGGCCATGATTATCAATGATAAGGTAGAAATTTCAGTGTCAGATACCGGCATTGGAATGACAAATGAAACCATGGCAAAACTTTTCAGAATAGATGCTAATCTCTCAACGCGTGGCACTGAAAATGAAAAGGGGACCGGNNGAGGCAAAATATGGGCTGAGAGTGAATCTGGTAAAGGAAGTGTTTTCAAATTGGTTCTTCCTTCAGGCTTAAACCCTTTGGTATGACTGCTTTAATTCATCATTCAACTTTAAATTGTTAATTTACCGTTCCAGTCTTCTTATTTCCACTCAATATAAAGACCAATTGGCCAAAATGCTATATCTTTAGATTCCTGAAATTATTACTACTATACTACTCTAAATACTATAAGAGACAGTGGCTGTGTTAAATAGTCTTAAAATTAAAGGGAAACATTCTTTCGGTCGATACTTAGTGATTTTGTTGCTTTGCTTTTCCGGATTGTCCAAAACATATGGCCAGCTGCAATATTCAAGATTTGATCACCTGACTGTAAACGATGGCCTGTCGAGTAATCGCATAAGGTGTATATACAAAGACAGTAAGGATTATCTTTGGATGGGTACCGATGTCGGGCTTGATAAATATGATAGCTACCAGGTGAAGAAGTACAGACATACTGATAATATGCCCGGATCAATCAGTAGTGATATCTTAACCTGTATCTATGAAGATCGGGAAAAAAATCTCTGGATTGGTACCTATGATGGTCTGAATTTGTACAGTTCCTCAAGAGATAATTTCAAAGTCTTTAAAAAAGATAATGCCAGTAATAGCAGTTTAAACAGCAATTGTATTACAGGTATTGTCGAGGATAAAAAAGGGAATCTTTGGGTTGTATCGGATGGAAGCTGCCTGAATAAGTGGAATCCTGAAAATCAGAGTTTCGTCAGATATCCATTTGATTCTCAGAGGCATGGTTTATCTGTTCGCCCTTCCCGGATGGCAGCTGTAGATTCAAAAGGATATATTTGGGTAGGTTCATTGAGCCCGGGGATCACTCGTTTTGATCCTGAAACAGGTTCATT
>PLLX01000031.1 GCA_003141415.1 Bacteroidales bacterium | reverse complement strand
TTTACCGAGCAAGGTGTTGCCATGCTCTCCGGGGTTTTAAAAAGCGAAACTGCTGTCCGAACAAGTATTCAAATCATCAATGCCATTGAAAAAGGGTTTCAGTCAAACTAACCCAATATGTAGTTCACCCAAATGTAGCTCAAATTATCTGCATCAATAGAAGTTGAGCAACATTTGGGTGAACTACATATTGGGTTAGTTTGACTGAAACCCTTTTTCAATGGCATTGATGATTTGAATACTTGTTCGGACAGCAGTTTCGCTTTTTAAAACCCCGGAGAGCATGGCAACACCTTGCTCGGTAAATGCCATAGGAGAATACCGCAATCCAATTTTATCTTTTTTGGAGGTCACAAATTGTGACCTCCAAAATGTATGTTTCTGCTTTAAAGGGATTTAATATTATATATGTATCAATGTCGTTTAGTTAAGCTAAAGTGGCTTGTAATTCATGAAATAGAGTTTCTTAGGTTTCTTTTTTCTAACAACTTTTCGATTTGGTCTTACAATCTCTGTTGTTTTTTGTACTAACATATCAAAAAAGACAAGAGCCTTCTTAACCATGTTTTTTAGAAAAAACCCGATACTTATTTTACGTAACATTTCAAAAGCACTGGTTCTATTGATCTTTTGAGGATGTTTGTTTGCGCTTTCTCTTGATTCTTTTTTGACTTTCTCCTCAATTGGGAAAGCCAAATTAGCACAAAGACTCATCATAAAGACCTTGGCAAAGAAATCCTGTTTTACTGCACGAGCCGTCTTGCCTGTAAAACTCTCAACCTCTATCCTGGCTTTGAAAAGTTTAAATCCTTCTTCAATATTCCATCGGTGGTGATATAGTTCGGCCATATCATCATAAGGTACCATTTCCGAATCAGTTAATGAAGTACAAAGAATTTCAAATTCTCCATTGTCAAGCTCAATCCGAACGAGTCTGCATTCTATCTCCTTATCAAACATCTCGGGATAATCTGCCAAGAGCTTCTGATCTTTTTTTGGAAGTTTAAATTTGACAATGCTTTCCTTATCACCGCTTTCATTAAACTCTTTTACTTTTAACCACCAATCATCTTTCATCCTGGCACAGAACTCAATCCCAAGTGCTTTGAATAAAAAGAACATTGCGATACTGGGATATCCGCGATCTAAAAGCACTAAGTCTCCAGCCTTGACTTTATCCAGATGCTTATAGAGCAGCTCTTTTTCACTGCATGAGTAAGGAGCTATTTGAGCATCCAGCGTAAGCAAGTTAAGTGTATCGTATAAAAACGAACATAGTGCCAGTGAACGTTTACTGTCTGCTTTAGGACCAAAATGATGTGTTCCAAATTCCTTCTCGATACTGGGGTGGTTGGGCAGAACGAGTCTTGAGCCATCTACGGCCAATAGGCGCATATTTTTCCAAACAAGATAAGGAGCCTGAGTGTAAAAAGTTTGATTAACATTTTGGTTCAGCTCGACAAAGGCTTCAGGATTGAGCTTTGCCCTGGCTTGTGAGAATGCGGATTTAGTTACTGTCCGTATGTTGAAATCAGTGGAGTTAACTTCTTTATAGAAGTTGTCCAAATCTCTTTGGAGTGAAGTTTTTAAACCTTGACTTATCAAAACAATTAACTGTTTGTAGTTCAACTTTCTATCTCTTGTAAATGCCCCTTTAAAGCCGTCGGCACAACGGCAGTTAAATCCTTCATTTTCAATGAGATTAATTATGTTTGTAATTGTTTCTTCACGGTAATCACTTTCAGGTAGGTGTAATTCAATGACCCCCTTATTATACCCTAAAGATAATCATTTTATTTTTACCTTTGGGATTCAGATGTCTTTTTTATTGGGCTACATGAAATTTTTCCTTAACTAAACGACATTGAACTCCCAATACAAACTTCGATAATTAAGAAACTATGATTGGATCACTTCGTGAAAAAGGAGTAAATATTCCAGGGAGAAGCATGTTTATTCGAAATTATATTTTGGTTTGATTTTAGTTTAATTGTAACCTTAGACTACCATTAAACCACAATTAAACTACAATAAAACCACAATAAAACCTCCTTATCCTTACAATAGTCCCTTCAATATCGGGAAATAATCACAGGAGCTTCAAAGAATGTTTGAAGAAATTATGAATAAAGATGCATTTAGGGGATATTGAGACTTAACCGGCATAGGCGATGGTGACGACTGAAATCCGGACATTGCTCTCTTTCATTAGCGTTGAGGCGCAGGCTTCTATGGTGGCTCCGGTGGTAAACACATCGTCTACAAGCAGAATGTGTTTGTCTTTAAGTTGTTGGGGGTGGGGCGCAGAGAAAATATCTTATACATTTTCCCAACGTTCATCCTGTGACTTACGGGTCTGGGATTCGGATTCCCGGATGCGGAACAGCAGATTGGTTTCGACTGGTACGCCCAGTGCCATAGCCAGCCCTTTTGCAAAGACTTCACTTTGATTATAACCACGTTTTAATTGCTTCTTTTTAAATAGAGGGACAGGGATGATCATGTCAACCGTGTTATAAGGCGGTTGTTTTACCAGTTTATAACCATAGATCCGGCCCAGGAAAGTGCCGATCTGGTGTCTGCCCCTGTATTTGAAACGATGGATCATATGCTGTACCCTGGATCCCTTGTTGAAATAGAGAAAAGCAGCTGCCCCCTGCACCGGTACACGCCCCCATAGTGCTTGCTCCATCGCATTTTCCCCGTCCAGATGGAAATTTGTATAGGGCAGGAGAAACATACAATGCAGACAGATCTCCTCATCGGCAGGAGCCAGTGCATTGCCACAAGCCTGACACAACCGAGGAAAGAAAAGATTGACAAGATCATACCATAAACCTTTCATAGGGCAGTCATTTTTTGATCTTCTTTCAAAGATAATCCCGTTTCATATAACTGACACATTCCATCGTGGAAATATTTTTTATGGTTCTGTAGTATGTTATTGTGGAATATTTATAGCCCTGAAAGGGCATGATATATCAGCACAGGGTGAAGCCCTGTGAACAGGGGTGTCCAAAAAATCAAGCCCTGTAAGGGCGCAAGAATTTATATTCAACATTCTTGCGCCCTTACAGGGCTAATTTGTTATTTTATATTTATCACAGGGCTTCGCCCTGTGCTGATATATCATGCCCTTTCAGGGCT
>PLLX01000057.1 GCA_003141415.1 Bacteroidales bacterium | reverse complement strand
TCATATCTGGCTCTTTCAGAGCCCCAATTGCAATCTAATTGGTTATTATGTTTCAGTGCTAAATTAAGATTTTTTTGTGAGTCATCTCCTTCCACCGAAAACATCTGATTTCAATATTAAAATATGTAACAACTATAAAATATACTTCTTTATTTCAAGTTTAATATAAAATTAATAATTTGTATATCTCGATAATAACGAGATGTGTATAAAGGGTAGCCCTCCAAGGGGGGCTAATTATTGCTATATGAGTATAACTGGTGTTTTATACTTATTACTAAATCTTCCCTTGAGGTTTTTACCCTGTGCTCCGTGCCCTGAGCCTATTTAGGTTTGAATAATCCCTCCGCATTCGATCCGAGCATTCCTGCTTTTAGCATAATATTGCTTGCTTTTTTCAGGTTTTTGATCATCTTTTTATTCACAACCGGATAATGACGGATCTGTTCAAGTTTATCTCCGATATATTCAAGATCTTCATTGGTTGTTGTCCATTGGCGGGCATTATAAATTGTAAGGTCAAGAGGTAAAGAATATGATCGCAGTGACTTATCGCCGTCAGTATTGAAATAAAAATCAAAATAAGACATAACAAGTTCGCGTAATGAGCGGTAAACAGGTTCCCTGTATCTCAGTGAAGTGAAATTGGATTTTGCTACCGCCCCCCAGTGACCGTCTTTTTTGAATATGGTAATTACATGATCATCGTCATTATAAGATTTAAGATCAACAATCAGTGGCTTATATCCATTAAATTGCAGAGCAGCAGCAGCAAAGAGAGCACCCTCAAAGCAATGAGCTGACTTCTTCTTTATCACCCATCTTGGGGACCTGCATTCATAAACAGGATTATAATCAATTGAATCGAGAAATCCCTGAATCTTGTCAGGGTCGCTCATTGTCTTTAAGAACTTAATTTCATCTGGTGTCCAATCCATTATTGTCTCCTTTTACCCCCCATCCCCCCAAAAGGGGGGCTAATTCTCTTACTATTAGTGCATTTACTTTTATCTTTATACTTTTATCTTTTGTCTTTTGCCCTGTGCTCTGTGCTCTGAGCCCTGAGCACTGCACCCAGCAACCAGTAACCAGCACCTTATGTTAATTTCCTGATAATACTCTTCATATCCTGATACTGCTCCTCCATACTCATTACCAGCCTGAGCTGAGCCCTGGCTCTCTGAAGGTTATGAAGCTCGTGATGTATTTTGAAGTAATTATCGCCATCAATAAAATCAGTAAGAAACCTTACAGCAATAGTGTAAGTAATTAATCTTGGTGCAAAAGCAAGGTATTCCTTTTCTACATCATTAAGTGTTTCAACTGTTTCGGAGAGATAACCTTCTGCATAAGCTTTAAAGAGATTAATATCCATTTTAACTTTTGAAAGATCATCCTCATCTTCAGTTGCGGTATTTGCAGCTGTTCTGATGGCATCACCAAAATCATAATGGATATATCCCGGCATTACGGTATCAAGATCGATCACACACAATGCTTTATCATTTTCATCAAGCAATATGTTATTGAATTTTGTATCATTGTGCGTTATCCTCAGAGGTATTTTACCCTCATTACCCAGCCGGAGTATAATCTTCATCTCATCGGCCCTGTTTAGTATCTGGCCAATCTCTTTAGACACACTATCTACTCGTCCTACCGGGTTATCCATTATCTTACTGTTGAACGTCTGAAGTCTTTTTTCGATATTGTGAAATAACGGTATAGTTTCAAAAAGAGGACCTCCGGGCATGTCCGAGAGCATCGCCTGAAAACGGCCAATAGCTTTTCCACCTTCAAAAGCTTTATCCGGGCTGTCAACTACATTATAAGAGTGATGGCGGGAAATGAAAATGTACATTCTCCAGAAATTGCCTTCATTATCAACAATCCAGGTAAGTCCATCCCGTGTAGGGATCAATCTCAGGCATTCCCTTTTGATGTCGGAACCCCGAATACTGCTTATTTTGTTCCTGAGATGAACTGTGACCCTTTCAATATTTTGCTGAAGTTCCGGAATGTTCTTGAAGATCTTATTATTGAGCCTCTGAAGTATGTAATCGTCCTTTTCCTTTTCAACTGTTTCTATCCGGAAGGTATCATGAATATGTCCGCTGCCATAGGGTTCCCCTTTTAAGAATGTGCCATCAGCTTCGAAGTATTCAAATATTTCCTTCAGGTTATAACCCATATTATTTCCCTGCTTTATGACCGATAAAAGCGTAATACATAATAATAAGGTATGCCGGAACGCATATCCAATATGCTGTTTGAGTTGAAAAAGTCACAGCCAGTTTACCATAAGTTAAAGGTAATACAGCACCTCCGGCGATAGCCATTACCAGAAGGGCAGACGCTGTTTTCGTAAATCTTCCCAAACCGTCGAGTGCCAACGGCCACATTGCCGGCCAGACAACTGAATTGGCAAGTCCCAGAAGAGCGACAAATAACACCGTTAACGGTAAAACAAGTTGGATTGACTTAAGGGTCATTATATCAATAAATGCCATCGAGAACACTACGTGTGACGGAGTAAGGATAGCTCCCAGTGAAAAAGCAACTCCAAGAACTGTGGCGATTTTTAACGCGGTAACCTGACTCAGATACTTCGGTATACAAACAATTCCTATAATATAGCCGATTATCATACTTATAAGTGTCAGTGATGTAAAATATTTTGCAGATTCCATTGCAATACCTATTGATTGGCCATACCTTATTATACTGTCACCTGCTATAACTTCAACACCAACATAGAAGAAGAGGGCTATTACGCCAAGTATAAGATGAGGGAACTGCCATATACTGGTTTTCTTTAAATTAGTTTCACCGCTTACTGTATCTTCTGCATCTGTATCTACTTCGGGCAGCGGGGTAAATCGAATTAAAAGACCAAGCAGAACAAGGATAACTGCCATAATAATATAAGGCATAATAACCCTGTGTGATAATTCATTGAGCATACCGGTACGGGTAGTAACATCAATTGCCTGTTTAAGTCTTTCCTGTAATACATTTGAATCTTTAAGAATTACACTTGCCAATATAATCGGAGCTATTGCACCAGCAAATTTGTTTGCTATCCCCATAATACTCATCCTTTTTGCAGCGCTTTCAGGGGGCCCGATTATAGTAATATATGGATTAACAGCGGTCTGAAGAAGGGTCATTCCTGTTCCTTCAACAAATAATCCGGTGAGAAAAAGTCCAAAGGTCCTGGTCAATGCTGCAGGAATAAAAATCAATGCTCCGGCTGCCATGATCCATAATCCCAGTGACATTCCACTCTTGAATCCTATCTTTTTCAGGACAGTCGAAGCTGGTAGTCCCATAATCAAATATGAAGCATAGAAAGAAAAAGTTACAAAATAGATTTCAAAATCATTTAGTTCACAGGCAGTTCTGAGAAAGGGAATAAGTATTCCATTAAGCCATGTGACAAATCCAAAAATGAAAAAAAACAGTCCGATAATTGATATTGAAAAGACGTAATCTTTCCTGCTGATAGCGTTTGAAGGAGTGCTGGTAGTCATGATTTGGGTTATTATTAATTCCTGATTTCTAATTCCTGATTTCTAATTCCTGATGGGAAGTTTTCAAAACTAATCTTTTTATCTGACGGAAACAAGAAAAAATAAATTTGTTTTTTTAGTTCAAAAGTTATAGAACTAATCAGGAAATGTTTTAAATTTGTCGGAAGTCCGGAGTCGGAAGACCGGAGTCAGAAAAGAGCAGTTGATGTGCGGCATGCGACATGCGGCACCCCCCAACCCCCCCAGGGGGGGCTATTATTTATCTGTGAACTCTGTACTTCTCTGTGACAGTTCTTGACTTTTTCATTTAACTATTAACTTATTACAAGACCAATGCTGACTCAGGAAACAAGAATTCGCGAAACAATTGAAGAGACTGGCAAAGTGTTTGAAAAGTTTGGTCTGACGCCAATGCAGGGAAGGATAATATCCTATTTCACTATAAGCGATCCTCCTGAAAAAACATTTGATGAGCTGGTGAAATATTTTAAAGCAAGTAAAAGCTCTGTAAGTAATTCGCTGAACTTTCTTTTGCAGAATAAAATAATTGATTATAAGACATTTCCTTCTGACCGGAAGCGTTATTTCTTCATTACAGATTCATTCTTTAGGGTTTATTTTAAAAAAGTTCTGGAGAATGTAGTGGAATTAAAAGAATATGCTTACAGGACGGTATCAATGCGCACACCAGAATACCCCATGGCAAGTGAAAAGATTCTGAAGTGGATAGAAAATGCTAACATGTTTCAGGAAACACTCGAGAGTACAATGGATTCAATTCTCAATGAAAAAGCTGGATCCGAATTTTAAGTCCGGTCATTCTTTCCCCGATATTTCTCTCGATTTCATCCCAAGGTAACCACCGTGATGTCTCTTAGCATAATCTTTGACGTTAAAATCAATTTTATCCATCAGGAGTACGACAAGTGCATCACCAATAACTGTCATCATAGTGGTGGACGTAGTCGGAGTAAGACCGAGGGTACAAACTTCTTCGGGTGCACCAGTCAGAATAAAACAATCAGCCTTTTGTGCTAAAGGACTATTTTCGTTTCCTGTGATTACAATTACAGGTATCTGAGGATAAAGATTATTTTTAAGATCTATCAGTTCGATGATCTCCCGTGTTTTTCCGGAATTGGAAATTGCCAGAAGAACATCATTCTCCTGAAGAATTCCAAGGTCGCCATGTTGTGCCTCACTGGGATGAAGAAAAATTGACGGAGTGCCGGTTGAACTGAATGTGGTTGCAATATTATGTGCTATCTGGCCTGCTTTCCCCATGCCGCTCGTTACCAGTTTTCCGTTTTTCGCATGAACTTGTGTGTGAATTATGCCGATTGCATCCTCAAAACTTTTGGTTACCGGAATGTTTTCAATGGCAGTTGCCTCTCTCTTAAATATTTCCTTTACTTTTTCTAACATAAATTTCCCAAAGATTAACTTATGTCAAAGTTATCAAAAAACCACGTTACTTTTTTTTCTTGATAAAAAAAAGTAACCAAAAAAAATCAAGGCTGCAGAGAATTTTGGGGCTCCTGTTTTTCGTCTTGCCAAATTATTTGTTCATTTTTTGCTCGCCCAAAAAACGAACCAAAAAAGGGCGGCCTCAGATATTTTTTGGGATTAACATTTTCCAAAAAATATCTGATGGCATTGATCGCCTTACAGCGACTTGGGTTAAATTTCCAGGTTACTTGAAGACATCTGCTCTTACCCAAAATTCTCAGACGCCCATTAAAATCCAAACCAGTATCGATTTTAAGAAATTAGAGAAACAGTGGTGGGTAGGCAAACCGGAAATGGTGCGAAATTTTGGCCAGACGGTAGCGCCAATAAGGC